>NZ_BAAGXS010000066.1:0-110141 GCF_054779715.1 Actinophytocola sediminis
GGGGCAGGGGATGGGTCGTGGTGGGGTTGGGGGTGGCTTGAGGGGGAGGGTGAGGTGGGGCTCATGGTGGGTGGGTGGCTGTCGTCTGGTGTGGGGCGCTGTGGACTGGTGCTGGAATCTGTGTGCGGATGCTATTTGTGTGGCAATAATTCTTGCTTTTCTTGTGCTTCTTTCGCTTCTGGGTGCACCTTTTAACTCTCGGGTTTTGTTGTGGGTGTGGGCCATTTGGGTGCGTCGGCCTGAGGTTGTGCTGTGGGTGGGTGGGGGTGGGGGGTGTTGATTAGTTGAGGAAATTGGTCAACGGGGTGTGGGGGAGGGTGTGGGCTTGGGCTACGGGGGCGTTGGTGAGGGTGGTGGCGTGGGTGTTGAGGCCGGGGGCGAGGGTGGGGTCGTCGCGGAGGGCCTGGTGCCAGCCCTTGGTGGCCAGGGCCATGGCGTAGGGGAGGGTGACGTTGGTCAGGGCGTAGGTGCTGGTTCGGGGGACGGCGCCGGGCATGTTGGCTACGCAGTAGAAGACCGATTGGTGTACTTCGTAGGTGGGGGCGTCGTGGGTGGTGGGGTGGGAGTCGGCGAAGCAGCCGCCCTGGTCGATGGCGATGTCGACCAGGACTGAGCCGGGTTTCATCTCTTTGACCAGGTCGTTGGTGATGAGTTTGGGGGCTCGGGCGCCGGGGACCAGGACGGCGCCGATGACCAGGTCGGCTTCGCGGGCGGCTTCCTCCACGGCGAAGCTGTTGCTGGTGATGGTGCGGAGGCGGCCGCGGTACTGGTGGTCGATCTGGCGTAGGCGGTCGACGTTGGTGTCCAGGACCTGGACGTCGGCGCCCATGCCCACGGCGATGGCGGCGGCGTTGATGCCGGCCACGCCGCCGCCGATGACCATCACGCGGGCGGGGAGGACGCCGGGGACGCCGCCGGGGAGCACGCCTCGGCCGCCGGAGGGGCGCATCAGGGAGAAGGCGCCTACCTGGGGGGCCAGGCGGCCGGCCACCTCGGACATGGGGGCCAGCAGGGGGAGGGCGCCGGATGCGGTCTGCACCGTCTCGTAGGCGATGGCGGTGGTGCCGGCTGCCATGAGGGCCCTGGTCAGGGGTTCGTCGGCGGCCAGGTGCAGGTAGGTGAAGAGGATCTGGTCCTGGCGGAGCCTGGAGTACTCCTCGGCGATGGGTTCCTTGACCTTGAGGACCAGGTCGCCTTCTGCCCAGACGTCGTCGGCGGTGGCCAGTACGCGGGCGCCGGCGGCGACGTACTCGTCGTCGGGGATGGCGGAGCCGAGGCCGGCGTTGGCCTCTACCAGGACTTCGTGGCCGTGGGTCACCAACTCGTGTACTCCGGCGGGGGTGAGGGCCACCCGGTACTCGTGGTTCTTGATCTCGCGGGGTACGGCGACCTTCACGACTTCCTCCCGAACTAGGCCACATGGGTGTCTAAGACCACAGTGGGGTAACGGTGTGTCATAGTCATCGTTGCGCTGGCACCATGATGGCGCCATTCGCTCGTGCCGCGGGCACAGAAATCCTCGAGTGCTACGTCCAGCGCAGGGCTGTCAGCTGGGTCAGCAGGGCCAACCGCACGTTCGGGTCGTCGAGGTCGATGCTGGCCAGTTCGGTCAGTTTCGCCATGCGGTACCGGAGCGTGTTGGGGTGGATCCGCAGTGCGCGGCTCGCTGCTCGTGGATCTCCTGGATGGCGCAGCCACTCGTACAGGGTGTCCAGGTACGCGGTGCCTGAATCGTCGTCCTGTGCGCGGAGAAGTGGCAGGGGGCCGAACTCGGTCGCGCCGGTGGCGGCCGCGGCGACGGCCGCCCGGTGCAGGACCAGGACCGGCCAGGCCTGTTCGTGGCTGGTCATCGGGCCTTCGGCCAGGCCGGCGCGGAGCAGGGAGAGCAGTTCCTCGGCCAGTGCTCTGGACTCGGGGAGGTCGGCCAGGCGTACCGGTGGGCCGGCGGCGACCAGGGGTGGGGTGCGGTCCTGGGCCAGTGCGGCGCGCAGGGCGGGCCAGCCGCCGTCGCCGTCGTGGTCGGGCACCACGGCGTAGAGCACGTCGTGCAGTTCGGCCACGGCGGGGCGACGGCCGACGCCGGTGGTGATCCGCTCCCACAGCGCGAGGCGCATGCCCTCGGCGCCGAGGGTGTCCATGGTCTGACTGGCGATGGCCACCACGCGGTGTTCCTCGTCGGCCAGGTGTAGTTCGGCGGCCGCCAGCCGGACGCTGCCCTCGCCGGCCAGGACCGAGCGCACCAGTTCGGCCGACCGGCGGCGTTCGGCGTCCTCGGTGGCGCGGCGGCGCAGCAGGTGCAGTGCGACCACCGGGGCGGTGTCGGCGAACGCGGCCGCTCGTTCGTCGGACACCGGGCCGGTGACCACCGCCCACATCGAGCCGAGCAACTCGCCGCCCATCCGGATGGGCACGATCAGCCTTGGCAGGGTGCCGTCACGCTGGGCGGGTACGAAGATCGTGGTCCGGCCGCGGGACAGCTCCCGGAAGACCCCACGCGAGCGGAACCTGGCCAGCACGTCGTCTGGCACGCGGCGGCCCATGATCGTGGACACCCGCGCGGGGTCGGTGCGGTCCTGGCGGGAGGAGTAGGCGAGCACCCGGGAGTTCGCGTCCTCGATGGTCACCGGGGCGTCGACCACCGCGGCCGCGACGTCGGCGAGCCGGAACAGGTCGCCGAGACCGTTGCGCGTGGTGTCGCCGACCTCGGACTCGTCGGCGGCCGCGTCCAGCACCGAGCGCAGCAGCCACACCACCTGGGCCCAGGCCGCGCTCGCGTGCACCTCGACCAGCGCCAGCTCGCCGGCCCTGGCCGCGGCCAGCACCGCGGCCCTGGTCGGCAGTGGTGGCTTGAGTGCCACCGCGGCCGCGCCCTGTGCCGCGCAGTGGCGGACCAGCTCGACCGCGTCCCGCGCGGTGTGCACCGAGACGCCGAGGACCAGGTCACCGTCGCCGACCTGGTCCCGGCGCCCCGGCTCGGCGATCACGACGTCGCTCACGTGCTGGGTCGTGCCGCCGAGCCGGACGTGCAGCAGCGTCGGACCCATCCGGTCCACCACACCCCGCACGGTGATCATCGCCAGCTCAGTCCCTGTCAGTCCGGTGTGCTCATCCTGCCTCGCCGGCGACCAGGTATGCCCTGAATGACTCATGGGGGACGGTCAACGTCCCGAATGAGTCATTCAGGGCTTCAGGACAGGGCGGTGGTGATCCAGGGGGCTACGGGGAGGTCGCGGGTGCCGCACTCCTGTGACAGCCGGATCGTCCAGCGCAGGGCCTGGATCATCAGCGTGACCATCTCCGCGGGTGCGGCGTTGGTCAGCGCGATCTCGATGTGCGTCCTGGCCGCCTCGCTGTCGCCGTGCACCTCGGCCAGCAACGTCCGCACGGCGGTGCGCACCGGCGGGTCGGCCTCGTCGATCGGGATCTCCTGGCCGTCGTCGTCGTAGACCTGCATCTTGATCGGGGCCGGGCCGCCGTCGGGGCCGATGCTGACCTCGTTCAGCCCGGCCACCATCGCGCTGCACTCCTGGAACAGGAGCAGCATCATCTCCTGCGCGTCTGTCCGGTTCGTCGGGTTCGCCGCGACAGCATCCGTCACCCGGTCGACCGCGCCCTCGTCCGAGCCGGCGTTCATCGCCGCGAGCGCACGGCTCGCGGAGTCGATGATGCGCTGCTGGCGCTCGGGTTCGGGTTGCGGGTCCACGGCCCCATCTTCCATCAGTGTCGGTCGAGCCGGAGTCAACTGGTCGGCACGCGTCTGCTCGGATCGGGCAGGTCGGTCAGGTCCGTCGCGCCGAGCGGCGCGCCGAACAGCCCGCCCTGTGCGGTGACCGCGCCCACCGAGGTCCACCAGCGGACCTCGGTTGGGGTGCTCGGGTCGAGCACCGAGCACTCCCGCCCGCTGGCCACGATCGTCTGCACGAGCCTGGCCACCTCCATCCGCAGCACCTCGCCGGTGCCCGGCTGGCCCGCCGTGCCAAGGCCCTCGGTCGCCAGGGTCACCGAACGCACCGGTGAGGAGGCCATCAGCTCCAGCTCGCGCGGCCCACCCTGGAACCCGCACAGCCCGGTCGACACGCCGATGTCCACCAGTACGTCCAGGTTGTCCCGCGCGTCGCCGACGTCGTCGAGCAACGCGCCGGTGTCCAGCGAGACCTCCAGCAGGCTCGGCGCCTCGACCCCGCGCAGTGCCCGGTCGACCGCGGCCGACAGGTCGGCGTCGGCGGACTGCGCGCGGCTCAGCTGCAGGCGCAGCACCGGCTCCCGCACTTCGGGAAACACCTTGCGCAGCACCGGAAGCTGGGCACACGCCTCCAGCAACATCAACGGCCCGAGCTGGACGGACAGCCCGGTGCGCTCGGCGAGCTCGGTGCAGAACCGGTGGTCGTAGGAGTTTTCCTCGTCCCGCTGCCACACCAGCACCGGCCGCGCGGCGATCGCCGGCCCGGTGCCGACCTCGGCCCCCAGCCGCACCACGGGCTGGTAGCCGACGGTCAGCTGGCCGGTCTCCCAGGCCGATGGCAGCTCCGCGGCCAGCGCGTCGCGCTGTCGGGCCTTGTCGTCCTCGCCCTTGTGGTAGCCGGCCCACTGCCGGCGTCCGGTCGCCTTCGCCTTGCGCAGCGCGGTGTCCGCCGCCCGGAACAGCTCCGTCGGCGACATGTCCGCCGCCCGGCAACGGATCGCGCCGACGCTCGCGCCGATGGCGACCCCGCGGCCGTCGATGTACTCCGGCTCCGCCAGCTCGTTGTTGATCTTCTCGATCAGCTTGCCGATGTCCGGGGTCACCGGCAGATCCTCGATCAGTACGGCGAACTCGTCGCCGCCGAGGCGAGCCACCATCGCCCGCTCGGCGGACATCGCGGTCTCCAGCCGCTGCCCGACCGTGCGCAGCAGCCGGTCGCCGAAGTCGTGGCCGAGACTGTTGTTGATCATCGCGAACCCGTCCAGGTTCACGAAGCACAGCGTGATCGACGCGTCCGGCGCCGACCGGCCGAGCGTGGTCTCCAACTTCGACTGGAAGTGCTGCCGGTTGGGCATCCCGGTGAGCGCGTCGTGCAGCAGCTGGTGGCCGAGCCGGTCGCTGAGCAACTGCAGCTCGCTGACGTCCTGCACCATCGTGACGAAGAACGCCGGCGCGCCGGAACCGTCGCGCAGCAAGGAGATCGCGACGTAGACCCACGCGGTCTCGCCCTCGCCGGTACGCAGCCTTCGCTGCTCGTGCACCCGCTCGACCTCACCGTCGAGCACCCGCCGGTAGGTCTCGGCGAGGTCGCCGGGCACCGGCCGCGGCCCGGCCAGCCCCGAGGTGGGCATCGGGTCCTCGGTGACGAAGAACTCCGGCAGCAGCCGGCCGGCGAGCCGACCCGGCGGGCAGGCCAGGATCTGGCTCAACGCCGGGTTGGTCTCCACGCACATGCCGTTGAGGTCGGTGATCGCGATGCCGACCGCCGAGGCGGTGAACACCTCGTGGAAGCGGTTCTCGGTGGCCCGCAGGTTGTGCTCGGCGCGCACCATTGCGTTGAACAGCGCCTGCTTGAGCCGTTCCTGCTGGGTGAGGGTGTAGTTGCGCAGCCCGTCGGCGTAGCCGGCGGACATCGCGCCGAGCAGGGCCACGGTCCGCCGCGCCAGCGCGGTGTCCGGCGACTCACGCAGGTCGTTGAGCAGGCCGGAGGTGAGCACGTCGATGCTGGCGCGCAAGGCGAACGGGTCGATGAAGCCCTCGTCGACCAGGCGGCCGCCGATGCTCGAGCCGACGGTCACCGGCGCGGTCGGGCTGTCGTCCTGGAGCGAGGTCAGCAGCTCGTCGACCAGTTCGAGCAGCGTCACCTCCAGGTCGTCGACCGACCGGGGGATGTAGGCCGTCGAGGTGGCCGCACTCGCCCATGCCCGCGCCAGTTCCTCCCGGCGCGTGGCCGGGGGCGGGGTGGCTGGCACTGGATTCCTGTCCATCAGTCTGTGATCACGACGATCCTCGGGCGACCAGGAATTCTCGACGGTCTCAACCCTTGCGGGCAACACCAGCGTAGAGCCCGTCGTTGACCGCCTCCGCGGTGTCGGACTCCCGCTCCGGCCGCCACTGGGAGGTGGTCACCAGTCCGGGTTCGACCAGTTCGAAGTCGCCGAACAGCTCGGTGACCTCGTCCCGATCGCGGGTCACGACGGCGTTCTGGGACTGCTTCATGCCTTCAGTGACTTTGCTCATATCGAGGAAGTCGTTGGTGAGGTGGGTGATCGCGAGATAGCTGCCGGGGACGACGGCGTCCCGATAGGTGGCGAACACCGCGCGCGGGTCGTACTCGTCGAGGATGTAGTGCCCGATGGTGATGGCCAGGATCCCGATCGGCTGGCCGAAGTCGAGTAACTCCCTGGTCGTCTGGTCCTGCAGGACCAGCAGCGGCTTGGTGATGTCCGCGTGCACCATCGCCGCGTTCTCGTTGTCCTCCAGGATGAGCTGGCTGTGCGCGACGGCGACGTGTTCGTTGTCGACGTACACGACCTTGGCGCCGGGGTCCACCGACTGGGCGATCTCGTGTGCGTTGCCGACGGTGGGGATGCCGGATCCGAGGTCGAGGAACTGGCGAACGCCCTGGTTGGCCATGAACAGCACCGCGCGGCGCATGAACGCCCGGTTCATGAACGCGAACCGCTTGGCCTCCGGCTGCGCGGCCAGCATCCGCTCGACGAACTCGCGATCGACGGCGAAGTTGTGGTTCCCGCCGAGCACGTAGTCATAAGCCCTGGCCGCACTGGGTTTCTCCAGGTCGACCGAGGTGGGGACCCAGTTGGTCTGTTGCGCCACCGTTCACCTCTCCGTTTGGATCTGTGACCGAAACACTACTGACCGGTTGGTGTCAGTCGGGCGCGGGTTCACCCGGATGTACCAGCATCGAACCGGCGTTTCCCGCGCCGGACCGCGGCGGCTCAGCTGGCCGTGGACAGGCCGGGTTCCGGCAGCCCGGCGCACACCCGAGCCAGCGCGCCCGCGGTCATTTCCCGCAGCATGGTCGCCATCCGGTCGCGCCCGAGGTGCCGGCTGTGCGGCGTGGAGTTGATCAGTCCGAACGCCGCGTGCGCGGCCGTGCGGGCGGTCGGCTCGTCGAGCACCGGCCAGGTGTCCCGGATGGCGCGCACCCAGACCTCGACGTAGCGCCGCTGCAACCCGCGCACCCGGCGCCGGTCGGGATCGGTGAGGTTGCCCAGGTTGCGTTCCTGGACGGTGATCAGCGCCGGGTTGTCCAGTGCGAAGTCGACGTGGAAGCCGATCAGCTCGTCGAGCACGTTGGCCGGGTCGGCGGCGTCGCGGCGTTGCTGGCCGCCGGTGAACAGGGTCTCGCTGATGGAGGTCAGCATCTCCCCGAGCATCGCGTCCTTGCTGCGGAAGTGCCGGTAGAGCGCCGGGCCGGACACCCCGACGGCGGCGCCGATCTCGTCGATGCCGACGCCGTGGAAGCCGTGGCGGGCGAACAGTTCCGCCGCGGCGGCGAGGATCTGTTCCCGGCGAGTGGTCACCCGGCAAGCCTACCCACTCGCTTAACGCTCGCTAACCCCCCTGGTTGACGGTCAGGTGCGGCTGGGCGGAGCAGTCGTCTGGGCTGTTCGCGTATATCTGGCAACGGTTAACGACTAACGAACTGATTTCGGATTTCGTGACTTACTGGTGTGATGAGGAGGTCGGGAATCCCTCCGCGGAGGTAAAAATGCGCCTCGCTCGTCCACTTGCCGTATCCCTGTTCGCCGCTCTTGCCTTTGTCGGAATTGCTTCACCGGCATCAGCGGAAGCGGCCGGAAAGTACGTCGCACTCGGTGACTCCTACGCCTCCGGCACCGGTGCCGGTAGCTACGGCGACTCCGGTGGCTGCAAACGCAGTGCCAACGCCTACGCCCAGCTGTGGGCCAACTCCCACGCCCCGTCCGCCTTCTCCTTCGTCGCCTGTTCGGGGGCGGTGACCTCGGACGTGCTGGCCAACCAGGTCAGCGCGGTCACCTCGGACACCGAGCTGGTCACCATCTCCATCGGCGGCAACGACGCCGGCTTCGCCGACGTGATGACTGACTGCAACCTCGGCTCCGACCAGAGCTGCGTCGACCGCAACGCCGAGGCGCAGGCCTTCGCCCGCGCTGAGCTGCCAGGTCGGCTCGACAGTGTGTACACCGCGATCAGCGACCGCGCGCCCGGCGCGCAGGTGGTCGTGCTCGGCTACCCGCACATCTACGAGCTCGACGGGGACTGCTCGGTCGGCCTCTCGGAGACCAAGCGGGCCGCGATCAACGGCTCGGCCGACGTGCTCGCGGACGTCGTCTCGAGCCGGTCGGGGGCGTTCGGCTTCACGTTCGTGGACGGGCGGTCGGCCTTCGCCGGGCACGAGATCTGTGCGAGTGGCGCCCAGTGGCTGAACAGCATCACCTGGCCGATTGACGAGTCCTATCACCCGAACGTGGGCGGGCACCGGGACGGCTATTACGCGGCATTGGTCGGGGCCATCGGCTGAGTCGCACCCGCATTTCCAGTACCGCTCGAACGAGGCTGGAGTCCACCCGTCACCGCGCTGGACGGTCAGGTTAGAGACCGCTAACATCGGCACCGTAGGTTAACGATGACTAACCTGTGGAGCGAGATGGACGCACCCGTCCTGCGTAGCACGGCCGACCCCGGCGACCCCGCGTTCCAGCGGTACGTCAAGGAGCATGCTGCCCTGGTCGACGACCTGCTTGGCTGTTCCGCCACCGCCGCACGCGGCGGTGGCGAGAAGGCCAGGAAGCGCCACGTCGACCGGGGCAAGCTGCTGCCGCGCGACCGGGTCGAGTCCCTGCTCGACCCGGGTTCGCCGTTTCTCGAGCTGTCCCCGCTGGCCGCCACCGGCATGTACGACGGCGAGGCGCCCGGCGCGGGGATCATCACCGGCATCGGCCGGGTCAGCGGCCGGGAGTGCGTGGTCGTGGCCAACGACGCGACCGTCAAGGGCGGCACCTACTACCCGGTGACGGTCAAGAAGCACCTGCGGGCGCAGGAGATCGCGCTGCACAACCACCTGCCGTGCGTCTACCTCGTCGACTCCGGCGGCGCGTTCCTGCCCCGCCAGGACGACGTGTTCCCCGACCGCGAGCACTTCGGCCGCATCTTCTACAACCAGGCCACCATGTCCGCTCGCGGCATCCCGCAGGTCGCCGCCGTGCTCGGGTCCTGCACGGCCGGCGGGGCCTACGTGCCGGCGATGAGCGACGAGGCGGTGATCGTGCGTGAGCAGGGCACGATCTTCCTCGGCGGCCCGCCGCTGGTGAAGGCCGCGACCGGGGAGGTGGTCAGCGCGGAGGACCTCGGCGGCGGGGACGTGCACGCGCGCCGCTCCGGGGTCACCGACCACCTCGCCGAGGACGACGCGCACGCGCTGCGCATCGTCCGCTCGATCGTGAGCACGCTCGGCCCGCGCGCGCCCCGGCCATGGGAGGTCGCGCCGGTCGAGGAGCCGGTGGTCGACCAGGCCGAGCTGTACGGCGTGGTGCCCACCGACTCGCGCACCCCCTACGACGTGCGCGAGGTGATCGCGCGGGTGGTCGACGGCAGCCGGTTCCGGGAGTTCAAGAAGGAGTACGGGACCACGCTGGTCACCGGCTTCGCCAGGATCCACGGCCACCCGGTCGGCATCGTGGCCAACAACGGGGTGCTGTTCGGCGAGTCCGCGCTCAAGGGCGCGCACTTCATCGAGCTGTGCGACCAGCGGTCGATCCCGTTGGTGTTCCTGCAGAACATCACCGGGTTCATGGTCGGCCGCGCCTACGAGGAGGGCGGCATCGCCAAGCACGGCGCCAAGATGGTCACCGCGGTGGCCTGTGCGCGGGTGCCGAAGTTCACCGTGATCATCGGCGGCTCGTTCGGCGCCGGCAACTACTCGATGTGCGGGCGGGCCTACTCGCCCCGGTTCCTGTGGATGTGGCCCAACGCGCGGATCTCGGTGATGGGCGGTGAGCAGGCGGCCTCGGTGCTCGCCACCGTCCGCCGCGACCAGTTCGAGGCGCGTGGCGAGGAGTGGTCCACCGCCGACGAGGAGTCCTTCAAGGACCCGATCCGCGCCCAGTACGAGGACCAGGGCCACCCGTACTACTCCACCGCCCGGCTCTGGGACGACGGCGTGATCGACCCGGCCGACACCCGGCGGGTGCTCGGCCTCGGGCTGTCGGTCGCGGCCAACGCGCCACTGGAACCGGTCCGCTACGGCGTTTTCAGGATGTGACGATGTTCTCCACGGTGCTGATCGCCAACCGGGGCGAGATCGCGGTGCGGATCCACCGCACCCTGCGCGACCTCGGCGTGCGCGCGGTCGCGGTGTACACCGACGCCGACGACGGTGCCCGGCACGTGCGCGCGGCGGACGCGGCGGTGCGGGTCGAGAGCTACCTGTCGATCGACGCGATCCTGGCCGCCGCCAGGGAAACCGGCGCGGAGGCGGTGCACCCCGGCTACGGCTTCCTGGCCGAGAACGCCGCGTTCGCCAGGGCCTGCGCGGACGCCGGGCTGGTGTTCGTCGGCCCGCCGGCCGACGCGATCGACGCCATGGGCGACAAGATCCGCGCGAAGCGGACGGTCGCCGCGGCCGGGGTGCCGGTGGTGCCCGGCCGGGTGCTGGCCGGCATGTCCGACGCCGACCTGATCGAGGCCGCCGCCGAGATCGGCTACCCGGTGCTGGTCAAGCCGTCGGCCGGCGGCGGGGGCAAGGGTATGCGGCGGGTCGGGGACCCGGCGGACCTGCCGGCCGCGCTGGAGTCCGCGCGGCGCGAGGCCAGCGGCGCCTTCGGTGACGACACGTTGCTGGTCGAGCGGTTCGTGACCAACCCGAGGCACATCGAGATCCAGGTGCTCGCCGACACCCACGGCACCGTGGTGCACCTCGGCGAGCGCGAGTGCAGCCTGCAGCGGCGGCACCAGAAGATCATCGAGGAGGCGCCGTCGCCCCTGCTGTCCGATGTGGACCGGGAGCGGATGGGCGCGGCCGCGGTCGAGGCGGCCCGCTCGGTCGGCTACACCGGCGCGGGCACGGTGGAGTTCATCCTCGCCGGCGACCGGCCGGACGAGTTCTTCTTCATGGAGATGAACACCCGCCTGCAGGTCGAGCACCCGGTCACCGAGCTGGTCACCGGCATCGACCTGGTGGCCGCGCAGCTGACGGTCGCCGCCGGCCAACCGCTCGCGTTCGGACAGTCCGATGTGGACATCAAGGGGCACGCGGTCGAGGCGCGGGTCTACGCCGAGGACCCGGCCCGCGACTTCCTGCCGACCGGCGGCACGGTGCTCGCGCTGGCCGAGCCTGCCGGCCCCGGCCTGCGGGTGGACTCCGCGCTGCTGGCCGGCACCGTGGTCGGCTCGAACTACGACCCCATGCTGGCCAAGGTGATCGCCTGGGGCCCCGACCGGGATACCGCGCTGCGCCGGCTGTCCGGCGGGCTCGCGCACACCACCGTGCTCGGTGTCGGCACCAACGTCGCGTTCCTGCGCGCGCTGCTGGCCGACGAGGACGTGCGCGCCGGCCGGCTGGACACCGGCCTGGTCGAGCGCAAGCTCGCCGATCTGACCTCGGGGCAGGTCCCCGACCTGGTGTTCGCCGCCGCCGCGCTGGCCGAGCTGATCGACCTGCGCCCGACCGGCGCGGTCGTCGACCCGTGGGCGGTGCCCGACGGCTGGCGCCTCGGCGGGGTCGCCGGCGTCCCGTTCCGCCTGGCCTGCGGCGACCGGCAGGTCACCGTCCTGGTCACCGGCACTCCGGCCGGGGCGACGGTCGCGGTCGATGGCGCCGAGCCGGTCCGCGCGGCCGCCAGCCACACCGGCGACCGGCTCGAGGTCACCTTCGCCGGGCGCACCACCAGCCTGCGCCACGCGCGGGCCGGCGGCATCCGCTGGCTGGCCGCCGACGGACATACCTGGGCGGTCGAGGAGCACTCGCTGCTGGAGGGCGAATCCGCCACCTCGGCGGCCGGTGGGCCGGTGACCAGCCCCATGCCGGGCACCGTGCTGGTGGTCAAGGCCGCCGTCGGCGACCAGGTGCTGGCCGGCGCGCCGCTGGTGGTCGTCGAGGCGATGAAGATGGAGCACACCGTCACCGCACCGGTCGACGGCGTGCTCACCGAGCTTTCCGTACGCGTCGGCCAACAGGTCGCGCTGAACCAACCCCTTGCCGTGGTAACCCCACCTGAGGAGTAGCCATGATCGACTTTCGCCTTGACGACGAGCACGAGGCGTTGCGCAAGACCGTCGAGCAGTTCGCGCGGGAGGAGGTCGCGCCGGTCATCGGCGAGTTCTACGTGCGCGAGGAGTTCCCCTACGAGCTGGTCGCCAAGATGGGCCGGATGGGCCTGTTCGGGCTGCCGTTCCCGGAGACCTACGGCGGCATGGGCGGCGACTTCACCGCGCTGTGCGTCGCGCTGGAGGAGCTCGGCCGGGTCGACTCGTCGGTCGCGGTCACCCTGGAGGCCGGGGTCTCCCTCGGCGCCATGCCGGTGTACCGCTTCGGCACCGAGGAGCAGAAGCGCCGCTGGCTGCCGGCGCTGTGCTCCGGCGAGCAGCTCGGCGCGTTCGGCCTGACCGAGCCGGGCGGCGGCTCGGACGCGGGCGCCACGCTCACCACCGCGCGCCTCGACGGCGACCAGTGGGTGCTCAACGGGACGAAGTCGTTCATCACCAACTCCGGCACCGACATCACCGGTCTGGTCACGGTGGCCGCGGTGACCGGCACGAAACCCGGTGGCGGCAAGGAGATCTCGGCGATCATCGTGCCGGCCGGCACACCGGGGTTCACCGTGTCGAAGAAGTACTCGAAGGTGGGCTGGAACGCATCGGACACCCGGGAGCTGTCCTTCGCCGACTGCCGCGTGCCGGCGGCCAACCTGCTCGGCGAGCGCGGCCGGGGCTACGCCCAGTTCCTGTCCATTTTGGACGAAGGGCGGATCGCCATCGCCTCGCTGGCGGTCGGGTTGGCGCAGGGCTGCGTCGACGAGAGCCTGCGCTACGTGCACGAGCGCGAGGCGTTCGGCCACAAGATCGGGGAGTACCAGGCGATCCAGTTCAAGATCGCCGACATGGAGGTTCGCGCGCACACCGCGCGGCTGGCCTACTACGCGGCGCTGGCGCGGATGACCCGCGCCGAGCCGTTCAAGAAGGAGGCCGCGATCGCCAAGCTGGTGGCCTCCAACGCGGCCATGGACAACTCCCGCGACGCCACCCAGATCTTCGGCGGCTACGGCTTCATGAACGAGTTCCCGGTCGGCCGCTTCTACCGCGACGCCAAGATCCTGGAGATCGGCGAGGGCACCAGCGAGGTCCAGCGCATGCTGATCGCCAGGGAACTAGGCCTTGGCTGAGCCGCCGTTGCCGGTGGTGAACCGGTCGTCGATGTCGGGCAGCCAGAAGCACAGCTCCAGGGTCTTGATGCTCGCCCAGTGCCCGTGTTTGCGGCCCTGGGTGACCAGCACGACCGAGGCGACCGCGAGCAGCACCGCGCAGCCGGCGGCGATCACCGGCCGGGACCCGGTGAAGATCTCCACGACGCCGGCCACCGCCGCGATCAGCAGCGGCGGCGCGCAGTTGCGCAGCATCAGCCCGGTCGCGCGTTGCCGGAGCACTTCCGTGCCGGCGTCGATGTCGTGCAGTTGCAGGGCGCCCAGCAGCAGGAACGGGTCGGCCCGCACGTAGGCCCGGTCCTTGGCCGCCGGCGTGCGGCGGACGAACTCGACCCTCGGGTGGTCACGGCGGCGGCGCCGGGGCACCAGCCGGTTGGTCACCGCGCCGAGCGGATAGGACAGGTAACCGAGTAAGAAGCTGAACAGCACGGCGCCGATCAGCAACAACACGCCGGGGACGCCGAACACCGCTGCCGGCTCGGTGAGGTTGAACCGGAACGCCAGATAGCTGAGGAACGTGAGGTAGAGGGACCCGGGGACGGTGTAGGCGAAGAGATCGAAGATGCCGACAGCGATGTTCACCCGGTTGACGATATGTGGGCCCCGGCGGTGGCGGCCGCCGAGGCCGGCGCACCCCCGCCGGCTCGCGCCAGCGGGTTTGCGTTGGCAATGGTAGACCACCCGGACCAATTGACCAATGGTTGACCGGGATCTGGGCGATCCCGACATAGGATGACCTTCCTCTGCCCCGCGCGCTCCCCCGGAGGCCCTGATGCGCCGGTCACGTCGGATGCTCCTGCTCACCGCGATGGTGGCCCCGTTGGTCGGCACGGTGCTCGCCGCGCCGGCCGGTGCGGCCCCGCCGGCGGACGCGCTGCCGGAGACCCCGTCCTGGCTGAAGGTCGAGGACGGCGTGAGCCAGCCCCAGTTCGCCCTGGCCGACGCCATCGAGGAAACCCTGTTCGTGCAGACCGAGGTCGACAGCGACCTCGACGGCAGGCGCGACCGGGTGCGGCTGCGGCTGTCGCGGCCGGGGGAGACCGAGTCGGCCGGCATCAAGGTGCCGGTGGTCTTCGAACACAGCCCCTACCGGTACAACCCGGGCTCCGGGCAGAACCACAACGTCGACTTCCCCGTGCTGCCACAGGAAAGCCTGCAACCAAGGGGTGCGGTCGACGCGCTGAGCGGCCCGGTGCGCGGCCCGAGCCCCGGGCCGGACCTGCCCGGCTCGCTGGACAACTACTGGGTGCCGCGCGGCTACGCGGTCGTGCTCGGCGAGAGCATCGGCACCGGCTTCTCCGACGGCTGCCCGACCATCGGCGACATGAAGGAAACCCTTGGCACCAAGGCGATCATCGACTGGCTGAACGGCCGCGCGCCGGCGTGGAACGAGGCGGGCGAGCCGGTCACCGCGGACTGGACCACCGGTGACGTCGGCATGACCGGCGTGTCCTACAACGGAACCCTGCCCAACCAGGTCGCCACCACCGGGGTCGACGGCCTGCGCACGATCGTGCCGGTGTCCGCGATCTCCAGCTGGTACGACTACTACCGGGCCAACGGTCTGGTCAGGGCGCCGCACTCGAACCGCTCCGGGGTGGGCGAGAACGCCTTCCAGGGCGAGGACCTCGACGTGCTCGCGTTGATGATCGACGCCGACTTCGCGGACTGCCGCTTCCTCACCGACCCGATGCTCCAGTACAGCGACCGCGCCACCGGCGACTACAACGCCTACTGGCACGAGCGGGACTACCTGCACCGCGCGAAGGACGTCGAGGCCAGCGTGTTCGTGGTGCACGGGCTGGAGGACTACAACGTGATGCCCCGGGCGTTCGCGTCCTGGTGGTCCCAGCTCGAACGCCACGACGTGCCGCGCAAGATCTGGCTGCACAAGGACGGCCACGGCGGGCCCGGCGGCGCCACCGACTACCAGCGCACGCTCAACCGCTGGATGGACCACTGGCTGTTCGGCGTGGACAACGGGATCATGACCGAGCCGACGGCCGACGTGCAGCGGCCGGACGGCACCTACGAGAAGTACGCCGACTGGCCGGCCCCCGGCGCTCGGGACACCACGCTGCGGCTGGGCGCGCGCAGCGCCACCGAACCCGGCACGCTCACCACCCGCCCGGCGCCCGGTCCCCGGCCGCGGCAGTCGTTCGTCGACGCCGGCCGGGAGCTGGACACCGACGTGTCGCTGGTGCCCGCCCCGGACACGCCGAACCCGAACCGGCTGGTGTACACCTCCGCGCCGCTGGCCGAGGCGGCGCACCTGAGCGGCACGCCGTCGGTGTCGCTGCGGGCGTCGGTGGACAACCGGTACGCCGCCAACCTCACCGCGGTGGTCGTCGACTACGGGCCGGTCGGGTCGACCGACGCGCCGGTGACGGTCACCCGAGGGTGGACCGACGTGCAGAACCGGGTGTCGGCCGCGCGCAGCACGCCGATCCAGCAGGGGCAGGAGTACACGTTCACCTGGGACCTCGAGCCGGACGACTACGTGTTCCCGGCCGGGCACCGGATCGGCCTGGTCGTCGTGTCCACCGACCTGCACTACACGCTGCGGCCGGCGCCGGGCACCGAGCTGACCGTCGACCCGGCGCGCAGCTCGGTGTCGCTGCCGATCGTCGGCGGCCTGCGGTGAGGCGGCGCTGGCCGCTGGTGCTGGTGTTCGCGCTCGGCCTCGGCGTGGTCTCGCCCGCGGCCGCGCAGCCGGTGCGCACGCCAGCCGAGTGCGCGGCCGAGCTGGACTGCACGGCCGAGGACATCGACCTGATGTCGATGGCCGAGCGGCTGGAGTTCGTGCGCGCGCTGCAGGCCGGGCCGGGGGCCGAGCTGGGGGTCGCGGACCGGTGGCGCAACATCGAGGGCGTCATCACGTTCTTCGGTGACCGGGGGCTCGGCGCCCCCGGCAGCTGGGTGTCCTATGTGGACGCCGGGATCGTGGAGGGGATCGAGCGCGGCCTCGCGATCGCCGGCGGCCGCTCGACCGACGACTTCGGCAACCCGGGCTCGCGGTTGTGGGCCGACTACATCCGGGGCGTGGCGGCCGGCACGTTCCCCACCCGCGCCGCGCACGACCGCGCGTGGAGCCTGGCCGAGCAGGCGTCGACCGAGCACGGCACGGCGATCGCGGCGAGCCACGGCCAGCAGGCGACCGCGGTGGAGCGCCGGTTCTTCCAGTTCTCCGAGGTCTATCGCTGGACGCTGCGCAACCGCCCGGTGGCCATCGACCTGCTGGCCGTCTACGGCGGCCTGATCCACCCCGACCTGGCCCGCCAACGGGTGTCGTTCTACGACTGGTTCACCGACGTCCGCGAGTCCGCCCCGTCCTACCACGGCTGCGAACTCGCCTTCGGCTTCGCCCAACTCCACCCGATCGAGGGAGTCTTCGGCACCGCTGCCCTCTTCCTCGCCTACGTCACCGAACTCTTCGACGCCTACACCCACCCCACCCCGCGAGTCCAACCGTCGTGACACACGCGTGCCCAGCCATCTCGTACGTCCGCGAACGTGCGTAGGTGTCGCGAGCGTTGGACTCGCCGGGCAGGAGCGTTGGACTCGTGAGTGGTTAGCGACGCGAACTTTCTGGTGATCGGGGTTAGCATCGGGGTGTGAGCCGCTCACCTGCACTGATATCTCATGACCAGGCGCTGCGTGTGCTGCGGGCGCAACTCGTGGCGCTGCCGGACGGCAGTCCGATCCGGCTCGCCAAGCCCACCTCCAACCTGTTCCGCTTCCGCGACCCGGCGCCGGCCGCCGCGCTGGACGTCAGCGCCTTCACCCGGGTGCTGCACGTCGACCGGCAGGCGCGGGTCGCCGATGTCGGCGGCATGACCACCTACGAGGACCTGGTCGACGCGACCCTGCCGTACGGCCTGATGCCGACCGTCGTGCCGCAGCTCAAGACCATCACCCTCGGCGGCGCGGTCGCGGGCCTCGGCATCGAGTCGACGTCCTTCCGCGCCGGCATGCCGCACGAGGCCGTGCTGGAGATGGAGATCCTCACCCCCGACGGCGAGATCGTGCTGGCCAGGCCGGACAACGAGCACCGCGACCTGTTCTACGGCTTCCCCAACTCCTACGGCACCCTCGGCTACGCCCTGCGCCTGCGCGTCGACCTGGCGCCGACCCGCCCCTACGTCGCCTTGGCGCACGTCGGCTACGGCTCGGCCGCCGCGTGCGCCACGGCGATCGAGCAGGTCCGCGACGACCCGGCGGTCGACTTCGTCGACGGCACGGTCTTCGCGAACAACGAGCTGTACCTGACCATCGGCACCTTCATCGACTCGGCACCCAGAGTGTCCGACTACACGGGCAGTCAGATCTACTACCACTCGATCCGGGACCGTGCCGAGGATGTGCTCACCATCCGTGACTACCTCTGGCGGTGGGACACCGACTGGTTCTGGTGTTCGAAGGCCCTCGGCGCGCAACATCCGCTCGTCCGGCGGTTCTGGCCGCGCCGGTACCTGCGCTCGGACGTCTACCGCCGGGTCGTCGCGTTGGACCGCCGCTACGGGCTCTCCGCCAGAGCCGACCGCCTGCTCGGCCGGCCGCCGCGCGAGCCGGTCATCCAGGACATCGAGGTCCCGGTCGAACGGCTGGCCGAGTTCCTCGACTTCTTCGACGCCGAGATCGGCATCAGCCCGGTCTGGCTGTGCCCGGTCCAACTGCGCGACTCGCGCGGCTGGCCGCTGTACCCGATGCCGCCGCGGCGGCTGTTTGTCAACGTCGGATTCTGGGCAACCGTGCCACTAAGGCCAGGTCAGGAGCCTGGCCATCACAATCGCCTGATCGAGGCCAAGGTTACCGAGCTGGGTGGTCACAAGTCGCTGTACTCCGATTCGTACTTCGCCGAGGATGAGTTCTGGCTTCGGTACGACGGGGAGACCTATCGGAAGCTGAAAGAGACCTACGACCCACGCGGTCGGCTCCCTGATCTGTACGCGAAGTGCGTCGGCAACCAATAAGACGAGAAGGGAACGACCATGCAGCTGGCCGAGATCTTCGAGCACGCGATCGGCCGCGATGCTCCGCTGGAGTTCAAGGCCTTCGACGGCAGCCAGGCAGGCGACCCGGGCGCCCCGGCGAGGGTGGTCGTGCGCTCGCCGCTGGCGATGTCCCACCTGGCCTCGGCGCCCGGTGAGCTAGGCCTGGCCAGGGCGTACGTCACGGGCACCCTGGACATCGACGGGGACATGTACCAGGTGTTGCAGAGCATGTCCGCCGCGACGCTGGAACACATCCCGGTGTCGTTGCGGCTGGAGATGGCCGCCCGGCTCGGCGGCTACCGCCTCTGGTGGCCGACAAGACGACCGGCGGCCGAAGCGCGGATCCACGGCCGCCGCCACTCCAGGACCCGCGACCAGGACGCGATCGCCCACCACTACGACGTGTCGAACAAGTTCTACGAGTGGATCCTCGGCCCGTCGATGGCCTACACCTGCGCGGTCTACCCCTACGCCGACTCCTCCCTGGAGGAGGCGCAGTGGACCAAACACGACCTAGTGGCCGGCAAGCTCGGCCTGCGGGAGGGCATGCGCCTGCTGGACGTCGGCTGCGGCTGGGGCGGCATGGTCATGCACGCCGCCAGGCACTACGGCGTACGCGCGCTCGGGGTCACGCTGTCACGCAAGCAGGCGGAGTGGGGCCAGAAGGCGATCGCCGAGGCGGGCCTCACCGAGTTGGCCGAGATCCGCCACCTGGACTACCGGGACGTCGCGGAGACCGGCTTCGACGCGGTCAGCTCGATCGGCCTGACCGAGCACATCGGCAAGGCCCAGCTCGGCGAGTACTTCCGCGCGCTGCACGACAAGCTCCGGCCTGGCGGCCGGCTGCTGAACCACAGCATCACCCGCCCGGACAACGACCAGCCGGCCAAGGTCGGCGGCTTCCTGAACCGGTACGTCTTCCCCGACGGCGAGCTGGAGAGCCCGGGGCACCTGGTGTCGGCCATGCACGACAACGGCCTGGAGGTGCGGCACGAGGAGAACCTGCGCGAGCACTACTCCAGGACGCTCGAACAGTGGTGCGCCAACCTGGACGAGCACTGGGACGAGGCGGTCGCCGAGGTGGGGCTGCAACGGGCGCGGGTGTGGCGGCTGTACATGGCAGGCTCCCGGCTCGGTTTCGAGCGCAACACCGTGCAGCTGCACCAGATCCTCGGCGTTCGGCTGGATGGCACGGAGTCCGGGATGCCGCTGCGGCCGGCCTGGTGACTCAGGGTTTGCGGCCGACCCCGGCGTAGAGCAGCGAGTCCTCCGGGCGTTCGTCGACGTCGTCCGGTGACTCCGGGCGCCACTGGGTTGTCCACAGTAGACCGGGCGGGACGAGTTCGGTGCCGGTGAAGAACGCGGTGATCTCCTCGGGCGTGCGCCCGACGCCGGGGCTGGCGCTGCGGTCGTAGAGCTCCCCGGCCGCGACCGTGCTCGCGGTGAGGACCTTGACCGCGTGCGAGACCACCAGATGGCTACCGGGCGCCATGGCGTCGACGTAGCGGGCGACGGCTTGGTGCGGCTCGGCGCTGTCCGGGATGAAGTGCAGCACGGCGACCATCAGCACGGCCACCGGCTGGCTGAAGTCGATCAGCCGCGCGGCGGCGTCGGAGCCAAGGATCGAGTCCGGGTCGGTGAGGTCGGCGCGGATCGCCTCGGCGTTGTCGATGCCGCGCAGGATCAGCTCGCTGTGGGTGACCGCGACCGGCTCGCTGTCGACGTAGAGCACGCGGGTGTCCTGGTCGAGGCCCTTGGCGATCTCGTGCACGTTGCCCGCGGTCGGGATGCCGGAGCCGATGTCGATGAACTGCCGGATGCCCGACTCGACGCAGAAATGGACCGCGCGGCGCAGGTACGCCCGGTTCAGCCGGGCGGCGGTGCGGGCCTGCGGCATGACCTCGAGCACCTGTTCGGCGAACACCCGGTCCTGTGCGAAGTTGGCCGCCCCGCCGAGCAGGTAGTCATAGACGCGAGCGGCATTCGGTCGATCCAGGTCGATGGACTCCGGCGCCCAGTTGGGTCGCTCCGTTGACATGCACGCATAGTAGACACTTGTCTCGCGCGTGGAGGACGGCCCGGCGTGTTTTGTTTCCGTTGACAAAGATTTCCGATATGCCAACTCATCTTGTTTGTCAGCGGCGAAAAGATCGCGCCCGAATTTCCCGGTGTGCTTCGGTTAGGAGTCCGGGAATCTGACTGTGACGGCGAGTCCGCCACCAGGCCGTGGGCACGCGTCGAGCTGCCCGTCGTGCGCGCTGACGATCGCCGCGACGATGGGCAGGCCGAGCCCGAGACCCTCGCCGGTGCGTTCGGCCGCCAGCCGGGTGAACGGCGTGAACAGCTGGTCCAGTTGGTCCGGCCGGATCACCGGGCCGGTGTTGGTCACCGTCAGCGTCGCCACGCCGTCCCCGGTGCCCGTCCGCACCTCGACCCAGCCGGACTCGACGTTGTGCCGGACCGCGTTGTCCACCAGGTTGACCACGAGCCGCTCGGTGAGCCGGCCGTCGCCAAGGGCGGTGGCCGGATCCAGGCGCGTCCGCACGTCCCGGCCAACCGCCCCGACCACCGCCCCGGCGATCGCCCGCAGGTCGACGGGCACGCGCCGGTCGAGGCCGCGTTCGCTGCGGGCCAGCGTGAGCAGGGCCTCGATGAGACGTTCCTGCTGTTCGCCCGCCGCGAGCACGCGCCGGCAGGCCGCCCGCAGCCCGGCGACGGTCGGCGCCGGATCGGCCAGCGCCACCTCCATGACGGTGCGCTGCCTGGCCAACGGCGTGCGCAGCTCGTGCGACGCGTTGGCCACGAACTGGCGCTGCGCGGTGAACGCGGCGTCGAGCCGGCCGAGCAGACCGTCGAACGTGTCACCGAGCTCGGTCAGCTCGTCGCGCCCGCCGGTCATGGCCAGCCGCTGGTGCAGGTCGCTCACGGAGATGCGCCGGGCGGCCGCCGTGATCACCCGCAACGGCCGCAACACCCGCCCCGCCACCAGCCAGCCGAGGCCGACCGACACCACCGTCATGATCGCGAGCGCGGCCCCGGACTGGACCAGGAACCGCCGCAGCATCTCGGCCTGTTGGTCGACCAGCATGGCTCGCGCCTGGTCGGCGCACGCGGCGAAGTCGTCGCCGATGGCGACCGAGCCGTCCAGCCGGGCGCAGATCTCGCCGAGGCCAGCGGTGTCCGCGCCCGGCTGCCGGGTCCGGACCACCGGGAACCCGCCGGCCAGCAACAGGTAGACGATGAACAGCAACGCGGCCCCGGAGACCAGGAACAGCCCGCTGTAGAGCAGCGTGAGCCGCGACCGCACGGTCCGGCGGTGGGTCCTCATATCCGGTAGCCGGCCTGCGGCACGGTCTCGATCGGCGACGGCTCGCCCAGCTTGCGCCGCAGCCGGCTGACGGTCACCTTCACCACGGTCGTGAACGGGTCGGCCATCTCGTCCCAGACCCGCTCCAGCAGCTCCTCGGCCGACACCAGCCGCCCCTGCGCGGCGAGCAGCAGTTCGAGCACGCCGAACTCCTTGGGCCCGAGATCGAGCGGCCGGCCGTCGTGGCTGGCGATGCCACGCGCGGAGTCGAGCACCAGACCGCCGTGGGTCAGCACCGGCGGCACGGCGGGTTGGGCGCGCCGGAACAGCGCTCGCAGCCGGGCGACCAGCTCGGCGAAGGCGAACGGCTTGGGCAGGTAGTCGTCGGCGCCCAGCGCCAGCCCGTCGACCCGGTCGTCGATGGTGGCCGCCGCGGTCAGCATGAGCACCCGGCAGCGGTGTCCGTCGGTGGCCAGCTGCGCGCAGACCTCGTCGCCGTGCCGGCCGGGCAGGTCGCGGTCGAGCACGAGGACGTCGTAGTCGTGCAGCTGGGCGCGCGCGAGCCCGGTGGCGCCGTCGAACACCACGTCGACGGCCATGCGTTCGCGGCGCAGCCCGATCCCGATGGCCTCGGCCAGCTCGACGTCGTCCTCGATCACCAGTACCCGCATGGCGGCAGTGTGCCGACATGCGGGTTGCGTCGCGGTGACACCGCCGGTGTAACCGCAGTGCAACCACGCGGTGGGTACTTCTGGTGATCATGACCAGTTACCCACGCCGCACCGTGCTCACGCTGCTCGGTGCCACGCCGGTCGCCGCGGCCGGGCTGTGGTCGCCGGCCCGCGCTGACGACACGCTCGAGACCAGGATCGCCGCGATCACCGACAGACCCGAGTTCGCCGGTGGCCGGTGGGGCATGCGGTTCCAGGTGCTCGGCCAGGAGCCCGTCTACGCCAGGAACACCTCGGCGCGGTTCGTGCCGGCGTCCGCGGTCAAGGTGTTCATCGCGGGTTCGGCCTTCGCCGCGCTCGGCGCCGATCACCGATTCCGCACGACGGTGCGGCGTACCGGGCCGATCGTCCGCGGTGTCCTGCGGGGGGATCTGGTGGTGGTCGCGGGCGGTGATCTCCTGCTGGGGCCGAGGATCCGGCCGGATGGCACGCTCGCGCTGCCGGTGCCCGACCACACCTACGGCAGCGCGACCGAGCCGGTGCCCGGTGATCCGCTTGCGCCGTTGCGACACCTCGCCCGGCAGGTGGCGCGTCGTGGGGTGCGGCGGATCGAGGGCCGGGTGCACGTCGACGCTGCACTGTTCCGGCAGGCACAGGAGGGCATTCCGCAGGGCAACACGCGGATCGCGGTGTCACCCATGATGCTCAACGACAACGTCATCGACGTGGTGGTGACGCCCGGCGGTCGTGCGGGGGCGCCGGCGGGGCTGCGGGTGTGGCCCGACGTCGGTCACGTCGTCGTGGCCAACGACGTCACCACTGTGGCGAACCCCGTGCGGCGGTTGACGTTCACCGAGTTGTCGACCGGTCCCGACGGTGTGCATAGCGTCCGGCTCACCGGTGACGTGCGGCTGGGTGGTCCGCCGGTCGTGTCCCCGTACTTCCTCCCGGACCCGATCGGTTTCGCCGAGGCCGCCTTCGGCCACGCACTACGGGAATCGGGCATCGAAGTCCGCAATGGACACTCCAGCTCGGACCACCAGCGACCGCTGACAGAGCACGTGTCCCCACCGCTGTCCGAACAGGTGAAGGTCATGCTCAAGCTCAGCTCCAACGTGCACACCATCTACTTTCCTTACCTGGTAGGCGCCATCGCCGGCCGCGACGCAGATACCCCGAAGGCAACCGGGGAGCGATACCAGCGAGCACTGTTCGAACAGGCCGGCCTGAACCCGGACGAGCCGACGGCAGGGGAGTACACAGCGGACTTCTTCGTCCAGTTCCTCAGCCACATGGCACACCAGCGGTACTTCACCGACTATCGCCGCGCGCTGCCGATCATGGGCCGAGACGGCACCCTGGCCGACATCCTGCCCGACTCACCGGCGGCGGGCAGGGTGTTCGCCAAGACCGGCACCGGCAGCCTGGGCACCAGCCTCCACAAGGCGATGGCCGGCTATGTCGTACTGCCGGACGGCAGGTTGGTGGTGTTCGCGGAGTTCCTCGACCAGCCCGTCGCCTCGGTCGAGGAAGCGATGGCGCTGCAGCAGACCGCCGGCATCGCCCAGGGCGAGATCGTCACCGCCGTCTACGAATCACTCGCGAACTGAGGGGAACATCGTGTCCATTGTCCAATCACGACGGTCGATCCTCGGCCTGCTCGGTGCGGCGCCCGCCGGCCTGCTCCTCACCTCTGGCGCCGCGGAGGCCAGGCCAGCCGACTTCCTGCCGGGCGGACGCTTCGACCAGTTCGTGGCCGACCGAGCCGCCGCCGGCGAGTTCTCCGGCACCGTCCTGGTGGCCCGCAAGGGAAAGCCGGTACTCACCAGCTCCCACGGCATGGCCGACGAAGCCAGCGGCATCGCCAACCACCCGAACACCAGCTTCGACCTGGCATCGATGACGAAGTCGTTCACCGCGGTGGCGGTGGCCAAACTCGCCCAGGAGGGCCGGATCGCGTTCCCCGAGCGACTCGGCACCTACCTTGAGGGCTTCCCCCCAGAGGTAGCCGAAGTCACCGTGCACCAACTGCTCACCCACACCGCGGGCGCCGGGCGACCGGGCCTGAGCCACCAACGCCCACCCGGCGAGGACGAGTGGGACAGCGAGGACGACATCTGGCAGGGCATGTCCGCGTACCTGCGCACGCTGCCGCTGCGGTTCACCCCGGGCAGCCAGTTCGGCTACAGCAACGACGGCTACTTCATCCTGGGCGCCATCGTGGCATCGGTGTCCGGACAGTCCTACTACGACTATGTGCGCCAGCACGTGTTCACCCCGTCCGGCCTCACCGACACGGACTTCTACCCCAAGCCAACGGTCATCGCCGACCCCGGCATCGCGCACGGCTACCTGACCCAGCCCGACGGCGAACGGGTGGACATCACGACCACCCCGATGCTGCCCTACCTGGGAAGCCCGTACCACGGGGCGTTCTCCTCAGCCAGGGACGTACTCCGCTTCGCCAACGCGTTACACGGCAACAGCTTGCTCAACCCCGCGTTCACCCGCGTCGTCACCAGCGGCAAACATCCGCTGAACCAGACCGACCGGCCACCGGTAGACGGCGAACTCCAGTTCTACGGCTACGGCCACATCGAGGCGGTAACGGCGAACCACCGCGTCGTCGGACACTCCGGCAGCGGCCCCGGCCGCATGACGAACCTGGACATGTTCCCGGACGCGGGCTGGACGGTGATCGTCCTCAGCAACCGCGACACCACCATCCGCCCCATAGTCGCATTGGGACGGCAGTTGGTCACAACATCCCCGCCGCACGGAAGATCCGGTCATAAATCTCCCGGATGACGTCCTGCTTACGTGCGTTGTAATCCATGACATGCCCCCCACCGGGGATGGCCGCCCGTTTCGCACTCTCGTAGTACGCCCGGTCCTCCGGATGCGCCCGCAACCAGTCCCGAAACATCCGTTGCCGGATGGCCTCCGGACAGTCCGGCCCAAACACATGCAAGTTCACCCGAGGCTCGGCGAACCGCAGGCACCGATGCTCATGAAAGGACGGCTCCCGAATAGTAAGCACATAACCAAGCCGCTCAAGAGCGGGAACGTACAGGTCCTCAGCGCGAGGATCGGCGACCGTGAGATCGATGTCGATGACATCCTTCGCCGCCAACCCTTCGACAGAGGTCGACCCAACATGCTCGACGTCCATGGCCACATCCCCCAACACCGCGCGAATCGCGGACGACATGGCCTGGTAGCGACGCGGCCACTCAGGGTTGTACGGCATGATGACGACCGTCTCGGGCGCGGGCGGCCCGTTGACCCAGGGGTTCTCGGACGGGTCGGAGTCGCTGTGTCGAGTGATCTCCGCAAAGCTGGCCACCGGAGCAAGATAGCGACACCCGATGGAACCGTCGATCCCATTAGGTTCACCGTCCCGTCGGAAGGAGGAAGCGTGACGACGACACGTGTACTGGTGGTCGGTGTCGACCCCGCCAAAATCGAGGGCTGGGACCCCGAGCCGGTCCAGGCGGCGATAGCCCGGGGCCAGGCACGTTTCGGCCACTACGACCTCGAAGCCGACTGGTGCCTGGTCACCCTCGACGACAGGCCCGAGGAAGCGGTCACCGAGGCGCTGACCCGCGAGAACTACGCCTGCGTCGTGATCGGGGGCGGCATCCGCACCCACGAGCCAGCGCTCCTGTTCTTCGAGAACGTGATCAACATCGTCCGCCAGCAGGCCCCCGACGCGGCCATCGCCTTCAACAGCACCCCCGAGGACTGCGCCGACGCCGCTCTGCGCTGGCTGCGCTAGCTAGGTCCCAGCTGGAGGGGCCGGGCGACCTCATTTGAGTTCTGCGCTGGTCTTCCCAAGCAACCGACGGGCGATGATGAGCTGCTGGATCTGTTGGGTCCCCTCGAAGATGTCCATGATCTTGGCGTCTCGGGACCACTTCTCCAGTAGTGCGTGTTCGCCGTACCCGACGGTGCCGCACAGTTCCACGCAGCGCAGCGTGATCTCCGTGGCGCTCCGCCCGGCCTTCGCCTTCGCGTACGACGCCTGGAGGGAGTTCGGCTGGCCGTTGTCGGCCATCCACGCCGCCTGCAGCATCAACAGGTACGCCGCCTCGTAATCGGCCTCCATCTCGATGAACGCGGCCGCGGCGGCGGGTTGGGTGTTCGGCGGTCGGTCATAGTCGATCTCCACGCCGGCCTCGGTCAGCAGGCGGCGGGTTTCCTCCAGCGCCGCCCTGGTGATCCCTACCGCCATCGCGGCGACCAGTGGGCGGGTGTTGTCGAACGTCTGCATCACGCCGGCGAAGCCCTGATCCGTCTTGATTTCCGGGCTGCCAAGGAGGTTCGCGGCCGGGACCCGGGCGTTGTCCAGGCGGAAGTGGGCCGTGTCGGACGCACGGATACCCAGCTTGTGCTCCAGGCGGACCAGCTCGAAGCCCGGCGTACCCCGATCGACCACAAAGGACTTGATGGCCGCTTTGCCCTTACTGCGATCGAGCGTCGCCCAGACCACCACGCAGTCGGCGCGTTCGCCGGACGTCACGAAGATCTTCTCGCCGTTGAGCACGTAGTCGTCGCCGTCGCGGACGGCTGTGGTGCGGATCGCTCCCGAGTCCGAGCCGGTGTCCGGCTCGGTGATCGCCATGGCCGCCCATTTTCCCTTGTATCTGGCCACTTGCTCGTCGTTGCCCACCGACGCGATGGCGGCGTTGCCCAGGCCCTGTCGGGGCATCGCCAGCAGCAGGCCGGCGTCTCCCCAGCACATCTCCATCGTGCCCAGCGCCAATGACATGTTGGCGCCGTTGACCACGCCGGCCTTGGCCTTGGCGGCGCGGCGGACACCCCCCGCGCCCGCCCCACCACCCGACGCGCTCAGGCCGTCCAGCAGCGCGGCCAGCGTGTCCAACTCCTTGGGATAGGTGTGTTCCGCCTGGTCGTACTTGCGCGAGTTCGGTCGCAGGAACGCCATCGCCGCCTGCCTGGCCTGGTCGACCAGCGTCGTCAGCTTCTTCGGCACCTCAAGGTTGATCACACCAGCACCGCACCTTCCAGCACGCCGACTGCCCGCAGGTCCCGGTACCACCGCTCCACCGGGTGCTCCTTCACATACCCATGCCCGCCGAGCAACTGCACGCCGTCGCTGCCGATCGCCATTCCCTTGGTGGCGCACAGCTTCCTGGCCAGCGCCGCCTCCCTGGCGAACGGTTTTCCCTGCTCGGCCAGCGCCGCTGCCCGGTAGGTCGCCAGGCGCATGCCGTCCAGCTCGGTACCGATGTCGGCGACCTTGAACGCGACGCCCTGGCGGTGGGACACCGGCTCACCGAAGGCCACCCGGTCGTTCACGTAGCCGGTCACGTATGACAACACGGCCGCGCCGGTGCCGACCGCCAGCGCGCACCAACCGATTCTGGCCAGGCGCACGCAGTCGGCGTATGCCGAGGCGTCGCCGAGCAGTGCGGTCGAGGGCACCGTCACCTGGGACAGGGTCAGGCGTCCGGTGCCGGCGGCGCGTAGGCCCATGGCGGGTTCTGGCTCTACCGAAAGGCCCGCGGTGGATGACTCCACAATGAACAGTGCGGGTCCTCGGCCCTCCAACTCCGCGGCCACCACGAACAGTTCGGCCGACGACGCCAGTGGGACCATCGACTTCTCGCCGGACAGCACGAATCCGGCTGAGGTGCGGTAGGCCTTGGTGTGCAGGGAGAACGGGTCGAACAGCGGGCGCGCCTCCTGGATCGCCAGCGCAGAGGGCGGCACGTCCTCGCCGACGAACGCCGGCAGGTACGTCGCCTGCTGCGCCTCGTCCCCCCACAGCACCAACGCGTTCGACACCGCGGCGGGCGCGAGGCAGGCCACGGCGAGGCCCATGTCCCCGTGTGCCAACGCCTCGGCCACCAGCACGTTGGTCACCGTCGAGCGTTCGGTGGCCACGCCGCCCAACTCCTCCGGCACGCCGATCAGCGTGATCCCGAGCGACGCCGCGGTGGCCAGCAACGCCGGTGGCGCCGCGCACTTCTCGTCCGCCGCCGCGGCCGAGGGGCGCAGGTGGTCGCCGGCGAACTCGCGGACCGTGTCCGCGATCATCGTCTGCTCCTCGGTCGGCGTCAGGTCGAACACGCCGCGGTCGGTGGCCGGCGGCAGGCGCCGTGGACGGCTGAGCTTCCTGGTGGCCGCGAACGTGCGGTTCACCGCGGTGAAGCCGGCCTTCGTCACCTGGAACAGCGCGCGGTCGACGGGCGCCTTGACGCCGAGCCTGGCCACCAGCCTCGACCCGGCGACCCGGTTGAGCACCGCCATCGTGACGCCAAGCGCGCCCTGCCGGTGCGGTCTCGCGCCAAGCCCCTCACCCGACACGCGCATCACCTCTACCTACTCGGGAGTAGTTACGTTAGCTACTCTAGAGTAGGGTAGCGCAGTCACCCGAGGGCGGGGCGCTTTCCCTGCCAGGGCTGGGCCTGCTCGAACGCGTAACACGCGGTCAGCACCCGGGCGTCGGCGTATTTGGGGCCGACCACCTGCAGCCCGACCGGCAACCCGGCGGCGGTGAACCCGCACGGCACGCTCGCCGCCGGCTGCTGGGTCATGTTGAACGGGTAGGTGAACGGCGTCCAGCCGGTCCACCGGCGCACCCGCGACCCCGGCGGCACCTCCACCCCGGCGTCGAACGCGGCGATCGGCATCGTCGGGGTGATCAACAGGTCGAAATGGTCGTGGAACTCGCCCATGATCCGGCCGACGTCGGCACGCACCGCGGTGGCCGCGACGTAGTCCAGCGCCGACCGGCTCGCGCCTTCCTCGCAGATCTCCAGCAGCCCGGGGTCGAGTTGGGCTCGCCGCTCCGGCGACAGCGCGGCGATCGAGGCCGCCGCGCCGGCGAACCACAGCACGTGGAAGGCCTCGACCGGGTCGTCGAACTTCGGGTCCACGATCTCCACCCGCGCACCCAGTTCGGTGAACGTGCGCACCGCCGTGGCCACGATCGTGGCCACCTCCGGGTCGACCGACGCGAAGCCGAGCGTCGGGCTGAACGCGATCCGCATCCCGGCGACCCCAGCGTCCAAAGTAGACCGAACGGGCCGCTCCGGCCGCGGTCCGGAGGTCCAGTCCCGGTTGTCCGGCCCGGCAAGGACATCCAGCGCGATCGCGCTGTCCTCGACCGTCCAGGACAACGGGCCGACATGCGCGAGCGTGCCGTACGGGCTCGCCGGGAACAGCGGCACCAGCCCATAGGTCGGCTTGATGCCGAACACTCCACTGAACGACGCCGGGATGCGCACCGACCCACCACCGTCGGTGCCGATGGAGATCGGGCTGGTCCCGGTGGCCACCGCCGCGGCCGCCCCACCGCTGGACCCGCCGGCGGTCCTGCCGACATCCCACGGGTTCCTGGTGATCCCGGTGAGCGGGCTGTCGGTCACGCCCTTCCAGCCGAGCTCTGGCGTGGTCGTCTTGCCCACCAGCACCGCGTTGTGCTCCCGCAGCCGCGCCACCGCCGGCGCGTCCACGTCCCACGCCTGGTCGGGGTCGACGGTCAGCGAGCCACGCAGCGTCGGCCAGTCCCGGCTGAGCAGGATGTCCTTGATGGACACCGGCACCCCGTCGAGCAGGCCGCGCTGCTCGCCCCGCCGGTAGCGCTCCGCCGACTCGGCCGCCCAGGCCAGCGTCCGCTCCCGGTCGATCAGGCAGTAGGCGTTCACCGCGCCGTTGACCGCCTCGGCGCGGTCCAGCGCCTCCCGCGCGACCTCCACCGGCGAGAGCCGCCCGGCACGGTACTCGGCCATCAGCTCGGTCGAGGACAGCTCCGCCGTGCTCGTCATGGTGCTCCTTCCCGGACGTAACCGTGCTGCTTGTCCACCACGTTGCGCAGCGGCCGGTCGTCCAGATACCTGGTGAGGTTGTCCAGGAACAGTGCTACCAGTTCCGCCCGCCACCCCACCACGTCTCCGGACATGTGCGGCGAGACGATCACGTTCGCGGTCGTCCACAGCGGGGAGTCGGTCGGCAGCGGCTCGTTGGCGAACACGTCGAGCGCCGCGCCCGCGATCTCGCCCGCGCGCAACGCCGCCACCAGGTCGTCCTGCTCGACCAGCGGCCCCCGGCCGACGTTGATCAGCCGGGCGGTCGGCTTCATCGCGCGCAGCGCGGCGGCGTCGATCATGCCGCGGGTGCCGTCGGTGAGCGGGGCGGCGAGCACCACGTAGTCGGCCGGGGCGAGCGCGTCGGGCAGCTGGTCCATCGCCAGCACCGAGCCGAGGTCGGGGTCCTCGGCGCGTGGCGTGCGGCCGATGCCGGTCACGTGCAGGCCGACGGCGGCGAGCTTGCGGCCGATCGCCCTGCCGATCGGTCCGGTACCGGCCACCAGCGCGCGCCGGCCGCCGAGGCTCTCGGTCTCGCGGTGGCGCCACTGGCGCTCATGTTGCAGTCGAATCGTGGTGGGCAGGTCCTTGGCGAAGGCGAGCACCAGCGCGAGCACGTACTCGGCCATCGGCTCGTCGAACACTCCCCGTGAGTTGGTGATGACGACGTCGCTCACCTTGACAGAATCCGACAACAGGTGGTTCACCCCGGCGCTCGCCGCGTGCACCCAGCGCACCGAGTCGCTCGCCGCGATCGCCCTTGCCGCCGACTGCGCGCGGAAGTCCCAGGCCAGGAGCACGTCTGCGCCGGGAAGTGCCTCGGCGAGCCCGTTCTCGGTGACGTAACGGACCTCGGCCAGCGCCTCGAGCTGGTCGGTGGCGGGCGGTTTGCCGGTGTCGCCCGAATCGGCGTGCAGGACCACCACGGTTGCGGAACGTGTTCGCGTCATGGGGTGATGCTCCCCTCTTCGAATGAAGCTTGCGCGGGGAGCCGCGAGGGATTGACACGCTAGAAGTCGCTCGTATGATTGTCAACAATCGGCGCGGTTGCTGCAGCCCGCGGGAGAGCTAGACCATGAGAACTACAGGTGCTGCATGACCGTGGAGAATGCTGATGTCCAGGTTGATGACGATCACGTTGGAGCGCCGCGGCGTCTCCTGCGTCGCCCAGCTCCTAGACAAGGACGCGCCGCGCACATGTGAGGCCGTGTGGCAGGCCCTGCCGCACGCGGGCCCCGTCCACCACGCCAAGTACGCCCGCAACGAGGTGTACACCATGGTGGAGCGGTTCATCGACGAACCGCTCGGCCTGGAGAACCCGACGGTCACCCCGATCCCCGGGGACGTGGTCTTCTTCGACTTCCATGGCGGCATGCTCGACCGGGCCTTCAAGGAGGAGAAGGGTCTGGAGACCCTGCCCGGCGTGATCGACCTGGCCCTGTTCTACGGCCGGAACAACATCCTGCTCAACGGGGACGTCGGCTGGGTCCCCGGCAACGTCTACGCGACGATCATCGAGGGCCTGCCGGCCATGGCCGAGGCGTGCAACGACGTCTGGCGCTCCGGCAGCGTCGGTGAACGGCTGATCTACCAACGGCACCATTCGTCTCCCGACGCCGGCTGACGGGCGGGCGGCATGTCGGACTTCAGAGACAGGGCCGTGGAGATCATCGGCCCGGAGTTGGTCACCCAGCGCGGGGTCGGTGTGGTGGCCCCGTTCGACTTCGCCCTCGACCGCGAGCTGTGGCGATGGGCCCCCGACGACATCTCGCTCTACCTGACCAGGCTGCCGTTCGTGCCGGTGCCGGTGACCATCGAGATGGCCACCGAGCTCAGCGACCCCGACCGGGTGCGCCGGGCCACCACCGACGTGCTCGCACCAGAACCGCTGGTGGTCACCTACGCCTGCGCGTCGGGCAGCTTCATCGACGGCGCCGCCGGCGAGCAGACGCTGACCGGCAGCATGCTCGCCGCCGGCGCGCCGCTGGCGACCACCACCTCCGGCGGGCTGATCGCCGCCATCCGCGCGCTCGGGCTGCGCCGGATCGCGGTGGTGACCCCGTACATCGACAGCGTCACCCAACGCCTGCTGGCCTTCCTCGACGAGCACCGGGTGGAGGTCGTCTCCAGCGTCGGCCTCGGCCTGCTCGACCACATCTGGAAGGTGGGCTACGCCGAGATCGTGCAGGCGGTCACCGCGGTCGACGTCGCGGAGGCCGAGGGCCTGTTCATCAGCTGCACGAACGTGCCGACCTACGACATCATCGGCCCGCTGGAGCGCTGGCTTGGCAAGCCGGTGCTGACCGCCAACCAGGTCACGATGTGGTCGGCGCTGTCCGCGATCGACTCCCCGATGATGGCCACCGGTCAATGGTTGGCGGAGACCACCCGCACGCACGCCGCCTGACGGTAGGATTGTCGAACACATGAGTCACATCGTTGGTTTCCTCTATCCGGGCTACAGCGCGGAAGACGAGTACCCGACCATGGAGCGCCTGCTGGCCTCCGCTGGTCGGGCCGCGAGCCTGCCCGTGGTGCACACCCTGATGCGCGAGGACGCCCACCGGGTGGACGCCCTGCTCGACATCGGCGGCGAGGACGTCCTTGGCGATGGCGCCAGGGCGTTACGCGAGCTGGGTGCGCAGGCCGCGGTGTGGGCGTGCACCAGCGGCAGTTTCGTGTTCGGTTGGGACGGTGCGACGGCCCAAGTGGACGGTGTGCGGGCCGCGGCGGGGGTGCCGGCGTCGAGCACGTCCTTCGCCTTCGTCAACGCCGTCAAACATCTCGGCCTGCGCCGGGTGGCCGTCGCGGCGACCTACCCACAGGATGTCGCCGACCGCTTCGCGCAGTTCCTGGCCACCGCCGACATCGAGGTGGTCTCCTTGTCCTGCAAGGGAATCATCACCGCGGCCGAGGTCGGCACGCTCGGCCGCGCGGACGTGCTCGACTTCGTCGCGGCCAACGACCACGCCGACGCCGACGCCGTGCTGGTGCCCGACACCGCACTGCACACGGTCGCGTGGCTGCCGGAGCTGGAGCAACGTGTGGGAAAGCCCGTGCTGACCGCCAATCAGGTCAGCGTGTGGGAAGGTCTGCGGCTGGTCGGCGACACCGGTCCGCGTCCAGGGCTGGGCACCTTGTTCGCCTGAACGGAGGACTCTGGGGATGAGTGAGCTCGGCGAGTTGGAACCGGTTGCCAGACAGTCGACCGCGGAGCTGATCGCCGACCAACTGCGCTCAGCGATCATGTACGGCGTGTTCGCGCCGGGCACCCAGCTCGGCGAGGCGGAGCTGGCGGCGCGCTTCGAGGTGAGCCGGGGGCCGCTGCGGGAGGCGATGCAGCGGCTGGTGCAGGAGGGCCTGCTGCGCGGCGAGCGGCACCGCGGCCTGTTCGTCATCGACCTCGACGCACAGGACGTCCAGGACATCTACCTGGCTCGGCTGGCGATCGAGCGGATGGCCTGCGAGCTGATCATGCACGGCAACCGGGGCGAGGCGGTCGCCCACCTGACCGAGGCGCTGACCGAGCTGGTGACCGCCGCGGAGTCCGGCGACCGGCAGGCGATGAGCGACGCCGACCAGGCCTTCCACCTCGCGTTGGTCACCTGCTCCGGCAACTCCCGGCTGGAGCGGATGGCCCAGACCCTGCTGGTGGAGACCAGGATGTGCCTGGCCGCCTTACAGGATCACTACCCGGAGGCCGGCGACCTGGTGGCTGAGCACCGGGTGCTGGTGGACGCGATCGCCGACGGCGACGAGGCGCAGCTGCTCGGCCTGATCGAGACCCACATGCGCGACTCGATCGACCGCCTGAAGCCGAAACCGGCCGAGTAGCTACCGGAGCCGGTCGACGTCGAACTCGCCGGCCACGATCGACGTGGAGAGCTCGGCGATGCGGCTGTTGGCGCTGCGGGCGTAGGTGCGTAGCGCGGCGAAGGCCTCCTCCACCCCCATCCCGAGCCGTTCGCCGATCACCCCCTTGGCCTGCTCGATCACCACCCGGCTGGTCAGCGCGTGCTGCAGTTGGGCCGTCGTCCTGGCCTGCCGGCGCAGCGACCGCGCCTGGGTCAACCCGATGGCCGCCACGTCGGCCAGCGCCTGTGCCACCCGCACCGTGGCGTTGTCGAGTTCGCCTGGTTCTGTGCGAAAGAGCGCCGTCGCGCCAAGCACCTCGTCGCGCATTCGCAGCGGCAGCGTGTGCACCGAGACGAACCCGGCCGCCTTGGCCGCCGCCGCGAACTCTGGCCACCGATCGGACGTGGCGAGCTCGACGGCCGGGATCGGACCGCCCGCCCGGGAACACTCCCGCAGCGGCCCCTCGAGCGAACAGAGCTCGGCCACGTGTTCGTCGGACGCGCCGGTCGCCTGCGGCTCGCCGGCATGGTCCACCAGCAGCAGCCCGGCCGCGGTGATGTCCAGTAGCTGGACCGACCGGTCGGCCAACAGGCCGAGGACGTCGCCGGGATCGAGCTGGTCGGCCACGGCGTCGGCGAGCTCCACAAAGGTTTCCGCCAGCTCTTCCACTGGTGTGCTGGTCACGGGATAAGCCTACGTCCGGCACTATGAGTTATGTGCGTTGTTTGAGATGGCGCGCGGAAACAAGCAAAAACGCAACCAGTGGGGCGACCATCTCGCAGGCAATTTTCCAAAAGTGACCGACCGGATGTGAAGGCGTTGAGACGCAATCGGTCCACTGTCGTCAGCGGAATTCCGCGGGTCCGTCGCGTCGCCGCGACCGGGTGCCAACCGGGTCGTGTCCGGCCGCGGCGGTCGGGCGCGACCGTCGGCGAACCATCGCTGCCGCACGGGGTTGCGCGTCGCCGAGCACGATCGGACGGTGGGTGGACAAACCGAACAGTCCGGTACTGACAGTGGCGACCGGTGGGGCGGGGGTGACCGGTGTCCGATTCGCGGCTGTCCGCGCTGGTGCAGTGTGTGTCGGTGGCGGCCGGCCGGCCGGCGACGTGGTCCGGTGGCGGGCGGTTGCCGGTGTCCCGGTGTGCCTGGTGGTGGTCCGCGCAGGTCCGCGTCTCGGTCACCGATCGGATCGATCGCATACACCAGATGGCGCAACGGGTTCGGTGCCCGAAGCGGGGTGCGGTCCGGCGGCGGGTGCCGGGTTGACCGAGTCGTGTGCGCCGGAAGTCCGGTGATCGACGGCGTACTCTGCGACACATTGCCGGATGCGTACTTTTCGATAGTGGATCACCGTGCTTCAATTCAGATGAGCCGGTTCGGTGGCCGGTGGTGTTTCCCGGAGCGGGCATCTTTCCGGTGTCGGCCTCGGCAACAGTGCTATCCACGTAGGGCCTTTGGACCCTGGCGGAGATCCGGCCCAATTCACGAGTATCACTCACATGCAGGCCATCTCGTCTGATGCCACGGAAATCTTCGCGCGGCTGAAGAGCGCGGCGTTCCATGAGCTCGTCATCTCCTCCATGGCGGGTGAACGGGACGCGATCGCGACCCTCTTCACCTGGATCCGTCCGGCGATTGTTCGTTACTGTCGGTCACGCATCGGTCGCAGCGGATCAGCGTATTCGTCCGCCGATGACGTGGCCCAGGAGATCTGCGTGGCCGTGCTCGGCGCGCTGAGCCGCTACGGCGACGAGCCGGAGTCGTTCCTGCCGTTCGTGTACGGCATCGCCGCGCACAAGGTCGCCGACCACTATCGCCGTGCCGGGCGGGACCGGTCCGACCCGGCGGCCGACGTGCCGGACGGGGTCGACGTGAGCGCGAGTCCAGAGCAGCAGATCATGGCCTCGGACCTGCGGACCCGGCTGGGGAAGCTGTTGGACACGCTGCCGCCTCGGCAGCGGGAGATCCTGCGCCTGCGGCTGATCGTCGGGCTGTCGGCCCAGGAGACCGCGAACGCCGTCGGCCTCACGCCGACGGCCGTGCGGGTGACCCAACACCGCGCGCTCGCGAAGCTGCGCGCCGCGCTGCAACCCACCGAGTGGGTCTGATCCGCACACGGTGGGTTCAGTCGGTCGCGCGGTCGGGTAGGTAGCGCCGCACGTCGGTGCGGTTCAGTTCGGCCGCGGCGCTCTCGGTTCCCACGCCTGCATCGTGCCCGGTGCCCGATGCCCCGTCCACCGACCGTTCGGGTGGTCCGGGCCCCATGCCCTGAATGCCCCATTCAGGACGTTGAACGCCCCCAATGCCTCATTCAGGGCATGGGGGCGGGGGGTGTGGGGTGTTGGATCAGTAGGCGGACGGTCAGTTCGAGTCGGGTGCCGACGTCGCTGGCGGACGCGCGCCGGGTCACCCAGGCGACCAGGTTGGACAGCCACACGTCGCCGATCACCCTGGCGATGGCGCGGTCCTCCTCGGTCGGCTCGCCGTCGTGCAGCGCCCGGGTGAACATCCGCTCGATCTGGGTGGCCACGGTGTCCACCTCGGAGGACGCGGACGCGTCGGCGAACATGAACGCCCTGGTCATCGCCTCGGTGAGGTTCGGGTCGCGTTGCATGGCGCGGGTGATCCGGCCGAGGACGAACAGCAGCCGGTCATACGGCGTGTCGCCGGGGATGGCCGCGCGCTCGGTCCGCTCCTGGCCGCGTTCCAGCTCCCTGGCCAGCCCGGAGACCAGCAGGTGGATCTTGGACGGGAAGTACCGGTACAGCGTGCCGAGCGCGACGTCCGCCTTCTCCGCGACGGCCCGCATCTGGACGGCCTCGAAGCCGCCCTTGGACGCGAGGGTGATCGTGGCGTCCAGGATGCGTTTGCGGCGGTCGCGCTGGGCGGCCGAGCCGAGCTCGTCGTCGGTCAGCACGTTGAGCGCGTTGGCTCCCGAGGTGCGCGGTCTAGCCATGGATCTGAGTCCCCTGTCGAAACATGTTCCAGCCTGTTTTCCCCAGCTTACCGAACCGGAAGCGCAGTACGTCGCTGTATGGCCGTAGCCAAAACTGGAACACGTTCTATAATCAACATCGTGTCCATCGCGCTCACCGGGGAGCAACAGGCTATCCAGGACTCCGTGCGGGAGGTGGCAGTACGCGCCGGTCTGCCGGCAGCGGTGCGTGCGCTCGAGCCGGGGGCGGGCGGCGACTGGCGCACGTACTGGACCGAACTGGCCGCACTCGGGCTGTTCGGGATCGCGGTGCCGGAGCGGCTCGGCGGCCTCGGCGGCAGCCTGGTCGAGGCGGCCGCGGCGGTGGAGCGGGCCGCCGAGTACCTCGTGCCGGGGCCGGTCCTGCCGACCGTGCTCACCGCGCTGGCGCTGGTCGACACCCCGGCGGAGGATCTGGTTCCCCGTCTGGTCGACGGGCGCGCCACGGCCGGGTTCGCGTTGGATCCGGGCACGCTGACGGTCACCGGGGACCGGGTCAGCGGCCGGGTCGAGGTCGTGCTCGGCGCGCACGCCGATGCCCACCTGCTGCTGCCCGCCCGTGCGGGGGACAGCACGGTCTGGGTGGTGCTCGAACCCCGTGCCGTCGAGCCGTTGCCGCCGCTGGACTTCTCCCGGCCGCTGGCCACGGTGACCGTCCTCGACACGCCGGCGATCGTGCTGCGGGGTGTCGACGTGGCCGGGCTGGCGGCGACGCTGTTCGCCGCCGAGGCGGCCGGGGTCGCGCGCTGGTGTCTGCGCACGGCCGTCGCGCACGCCACCGTGCGCGAGCAGTTCGGCCGGCCGATCGGGGCGTTCCAGGCGGTCAAGCACCTGTGCGCGGAGATGTTGTGCCGGGCAGAGCAGGCCGGGGCGTTGGCCTGGGACGCCGCCCGCGCACCGGAGTCGCTGTCCGCGCCGGCCGCGGCGGCGGTCGGGCTGGCCGCGGCGGTGGCCAACGCCAAGGACTGTGTCCAGGTGCTCGGGGGCATCGGCTTCACCTGGGAGCACGACGCGCACCTCTACCTTCGCCGGGCGCTGGCCGCGCGGCAGGTCGCGGGTGGCACCTCGGCCTGGCGGCTGCGGGTGGCCGACCGGGCACTGGCCGGCGAGCGCAGAGGGCTGGGCATCGACGCCGACGACGAGCAGGTCCGTGCCTCGGCGCGCGCGTTCTTCGACGACCTCAGTGGACTGTCCGAACAGGACATCCGGGTGCGGCTGGCCGAGTCCGGTTACCTGGTGCCGCACTGGCCACTGCCCTACGGGCAGGACGCGACCCCCCTGGCGCAGCTGGTGATCGACGAGGAGCTGGCGCGGGCCGGAATCCGCAGGCCGGACCTGGTGGTCGGCGCATGGGCGGTGCCGACGATCCTGCGGCACGGCACGCCGGCGCAGCGGGAGCGGTTCGTACTCGCGACCCTGCGCGGGGAACTGCGCTGGTGTCAGCTGTTCTCCGAGCCCGACGCCGGCTCCGACCTGGCCGCGCTGCGCACCAGGGCCACCAGGGTCGACGGCGGCTGGCAGCTGACCGGGCAGAAGGTGTGGACCTCGCAGGCGGCCGAGGCGGACTGGGGAATCTGCCTGGCGCGCACCGATCCCGACGTGCCCAAGCACGCGGGGATCAGCTACTTCCTGGTGGACATGCGCACGCAGGGGATCACCACCCGGCCGCTGCGGGAGATCACCGGCGAGGCCCGGTTCAACGAGGTGTTCCTGGACGAGGTGTTCGTGCCGGCCGACTGCGTGGTCGGCGAGGTCGGCGGCGGGTGGCGGCTGGCCAGGGGCACGCTGGCCACCGAGCGGGTCGCGTTGGGCACCGGCTCCTCGCTTGGCGACGGGGTGGAGCGGCTGCTCGACCTGGCGGCCCGTCCCGGCCTGCCGGACGCCGACCGGGAGCGGATCGGCGCGCTGGTGGCCGACGGGCTCGCGGTGTCCCTTGTGGACTTACGGGAGACCGTGCGGCAGCTGGACGGCCAGGAGCCCGGTGCCGGTGCCAGCGTGCGCAAGCTGCTCGGCACGCGGCAGCGCCAGGATGTCGCCGAACTGACCGTCGAACTGCTCGGTCCGGCCGGGGCGGCGGTGACCGAGAACACCGAGACGCAGGTGCACGAGCTGTTGTTGTCCCGATGCCTGACCATCGCCGGGGGCACCACCCAGGTGCTGCTCAACCTGATCGGTGAACGGGTTCTCGGCCTGCCGAGGGAGCGCTGATGGACTTCGCCTACGACGCCACCCACCAGACCATCGCCCGGCTCGCCGGGGACGTGCTCGCCCGAGAGTCCGATTCGGACGCCACGTGGAAGGCGTTGGGACAGGCAGGGTTGCTGGCGCTCGCGGTCCCCGAGCGGCTCGGCGGCGACGGGCTGGGGCCGGTCGAAGTCGCCGTGCTGCTCGCCGAGGTCGGCCGGGTGGCCGCGCCGCTGCCCGCGCTGGAGACGTTGGCCATGGGGGTGCTGCCGGTGGCCAGGCACGGCACCGCCGAACAGCAGGACCGGCTGCTGGCCGGGGTCGTCGACGGCAACCGGGTGCTCACCTCGGCCGCGCGGGCCGCCGTTACCGCGTCCGATGAGGACTCGTTGTCCGGCAGGGCGATCGGCGTGCGGTACGCGGGGGTCGCGGACCGGATCCTGGTGCCGGCGGGGGATCGGGTGTACGTGGTCGACCCGTCGGCGGCCGGCGTGACGCTGGTGCCGACCGCGACCTCCAGCGGGGTGCCGGAAGCCACCGTGACTCTCGACGCGGTCACCGCCGAGCGGCTCGGCGGGCCTGGCGCGGCCGAGGATCTGTACCGGCTGACGCTGGCCGGCGCGTGCGCGCTCGGCGACGGGCTGGTGGCCGGCGCGCTCGACCTGACCGCCGCGCACGTGCGCACCCGCGAGCAGTTCGGCAAGCCGCTGGCCACGTTCCAGGCAGTGGCCCAACAGATCGCCGACGTCTACGTCAGCGCACGCACGCTGCATCTCGCGACCTGGTCGGCGTGCTGGCGGCTCGGGTCCGGACGCGCCGCCGACGAGGACCTGGAGGTCGCCGCGTTCTGGCTGGCCGAGGAGGCACCAACGGTCATGCACACCAGCCACCACCTGCACGGCGGACTCGGCGTGGACGCCGGCTATCCGCTGCACCGGTACTACGCGGCCACCAAGGACATCGTCCGGCTGCTCGGCGGGGTCGAGCATCGGCTGGTCCGGCTCGGCGATCGGATCGTGGGGTAACGATGCACATCGAGCTGACCGACGCCCAACGCGCGCTGGGCACCGAACTGCGCGCGTACTTCGCCGGCCTACTGTCCACAGCGGACCGAGAGGCGCTGCTGACCGAGCGGCACGGCGAGCGCTACCGGGAACTCGTGCGCCGCCTCGGCCGGGACGGCTGGCTCGGCGTCGGCTGGCCGACCGAGTACGGTGGCCGCGGCTTCGGTCAGGTCGAGCAGCAGATCTTCGTCAACGAGGCGGCACGGGCCGACGTGCCGTTGCCCTATGTCACGCTGCAGACCGTCGGCCCGACCCTGCAGGCCTTCGGCACGCCAGCGCAACGGGCACGTTTCCTGCCGAAGATCCTCGCCGGCGAGGTGCACTTCGCCATCGGCTACACCGAGCCGACGGCGGGCACCGACCTCGCGTCGCTGCGCACCACCGCGGTGCGCACCGCTGACGGGTACGTGGTGAACGGGCAGAAGATCTTCACCACCGGCGCGCACGACGCCGACTACATCTGGCTGGCCTGCCGCACCGACCAGAACGCGCCCCGGCACAAGGGAATCTCGATCCTGATCGTGGACACCAGCGACCAGGGCTTCGCCTGGACGCCGATCATCACCTGCGACGGCGCGCACCACGTGAACGCCACCTACTACACCGATGTCCAGGTGCCGGCGGAGTCGTTGGTCGGTGAGGAGAACGCGGGCTGGCGGCTGATCACCACCCAGCTCAACCACGAGCGGGTCATGCTCGGCCCGGCCGGACGGATCGCCGCGCTCTACCACCAGGTGTTGGCGTGGGCCTCGGCCAGGGACCTGCTGGCCGAGCCTGCGGTGCGCCGGGCGCTGGCCAGGACGTTCGCCTCGTTGCGGGTCAACGAGTTGCTGAACTGGCAGGTGGCCGCGGCCGGGTCGGCGGTGTCGATCGCGGACGCGTCGGCGACCAAGGTGTTCTCCGCCGGGCGGGCACAGTGGATCGGCCGGGTGCTGGAGGAGATCGTCGGTGCCTACGGCGATCCGGCCGACGAGGAGACCGCCAACTTGGCGCGCTGGCTGGACGTGCAGGCCAAACGCAACCTGGTGCTGACCTTCGGCGGCGGGGTGGACGAGATCCAGCGCGAGCTGATCGCCGTGGCCGGCCTCGACCTGCCGAGGGTGCCGCGATGACCGGCATCGAGGACACCGCCCGCGAGGTGGCCGCCAGGGGCGAGTCGGCCCGCCGGGCCGGTCGGGATCCGGTGAACCTGCCGATGATCCGCAACTGGGTCGAGGCGATCGGCGACCGCAACCCGGTCTACACCGACCCCGACGTGCCTTCCATCCATAATGGACTCGTTGCGCCACCGGCGATGGCCCAGGTGTGGACCATGCAGGGCCTGCGCGGCGCCCGGCCTGGCGACGACCCGTTGGGCGCCATGATCGCGGTGCTCGACGAGGCCGGGTTCACCTCGGTGGTGGCCACTGACAGCGAGCAGACCTACCACCGCTACCTCCGTCCGGATGAGACGGTCGAGGTGGCGTCCAGACTGGCGGGTGTGACCGGCCCGAAGCGGACCGCCCTCGGCGACGGCTGGTTCGTCACCACCACCAGCACCTGGTACGTCGGCGACGAGCCGGTGGCGGAGATGATGTTCCGGGTACTCAAGTTCCGCCCGGCGGCGGTGCCGAAGGGCACGCCGATCCGCCCGGCGGTCAACCGGGACACCGAGTTCTTCTGGGACGGCACCGCGATCGGCGAGCTGCGGATCCAGCGGTGCGGCGGGTGTGGGACGTTGCGGCACCCGCCGGGCCCGATGTGCCCGTCGTGCGGGGAGACCAGGCCGGAGTACGTGGTGGCGTGCGGGGACGGGGAGATCTACAGCTACGTCGTGCACCATCATCCGCCGGTGCCGGGACGTTCGTTGCCGTTCGTGGTCGCGCTCGTGGAGTTGGTGGAAGGGGTGCGGATGCTCGCGGAGCTGGTGGCGGTGCCGGTCGAGGAGGTCCGAATAGGACTCCCGGTGCGGGTCGGGTTCGACCGGGTGGACGGCGAGCTGACGATGCCGGTCTGGCGGGCGCGATGACCGGGGTCGGTGAGGAGCTGCCGGAGCTGGTGATCGACGTGACGCCGACGTTCGTGGTCAGCACCGCGTTGGCCACCAGGGACTTCCAGGACGTGCACCACGACCGGGACCTCGCGCGGTCCCGTGGGTCCAAGGACATCTTCCTCAACATCCTGACCGACACCGGTCTGGTGCAACGGTTCGTGACCGACTGGGCCGGACAGGACGCGCTGATCCGGCAGATCTCGATCCGGCTCGGCGTACCGTGCTACGCCTACGAGAAGCTGACCTTCAGCGGCCGGGTGACCGACCGGGAGGTCACCGACGACGGGACCCACCTGGTGCTCGCGGTGGCGGCCACCAACAGCCTCGGCGACCACCTCACCGGCACGGTCAGGGTGACCGTGCCCAACCGGGAGGCTGACCAGTGAGCATCTCCGGTCAGGCGGCCGTGGTAGGGGTGGGGGCTACCGAGTTCTCCAAGGACTCCGGGCGCAGTGAGCTGCGACTGGCGGCCGAGGCCGGGCGCGCGGCGATCGCCGACGCCGGGCTCACACCGTCCGATGTGGACGGCATGGTGACGTTCACCATGGATGCCAACGCCGAGGTCGCCCTCGCCCGCGAACTAGGCGTGCCGTCGCTGCGGTTCTTCAGCCGGATCCCCTACGGCGGCGGCGCGGCCTGCGCGGTGGTGCAGCAGGCGGCGATGGCCGTGGCTACCGGGGTGGCGTCGGCCGTGTTGTGCTACCGCGCCTTCAACGAGCGTTCCGGGCACCGCTTCGGCCGGGTCCAGACCGCCGCGACCGCGCAGCCGACCTCCGGCGGGCTGGACAACAGCTGGCACTACCCGATGGGCCTGGTCACCCCGGCCGCGTCGGTGGCCATGTTCGCTCAGCGCTACCTGCACGAGTTCGGCGCCACCAGCGCGGACTTCGGCCGGATCGCGGTCATCGACCGGCACGCGGCGGCGACCAACCCGAACGCCTGGTTCCACGGCCGCCCGATCACGCTCGCCGACCACCAGGAGTCCCGGTGGATCGTGGATCCCCTGCGGTTGCTGGACTGTTGCCAGGAGAGCGACGGCGCGGTGGCGGTCCTCGTGACCACAGTGGACAGAGCGCGGGACCTCCCGCACCGGCCGGCGGTGATCGCCGCGGCGGCCCAGGGCAGCGGCACCGACCAGTTCACCATGCACAGCTACTACCGCGACGACCTGACCGGCCTGCCGGAGCTAGGACTGGTCGCCCGACAGCTGTGGTCCCAGTCCGGCATCGGCCCGGACGACGTGTCGGTAGCCGTGCTCTACGACCACTTCACCCCGTTCGTCCTGGTACAGCTGGAGGAGCTGGGCTTCTGCGGCCGGGGCGAGGCCCGCCACCTGATCGCCGACGGGGTGCTGGACCTCGACGGCAGACTCCCACTCAACCCGCACGGCGGCCAGTTGGGGGAGGCCTACCTGCACGGCATGAACGGCATCACCGAGGCCGTCCGCCAACTACGCGGCACCGCGGCCAACCAGGTCCGCGACGTCGACCACGTCCTGGTCACCGCCGGCACCGGCGTGCCGACCAGCGGACTGGTGCTGTCAGGCTGACGCGTCCGGGACGGTTGGCCGCTGTCGGTTTGGTGCGGGACAGCAAGAACCCCGCTGGCCCGACGCTGTCGGCTTCGTTGCCAGCGCTGCTGGACGCGGTGAAGGCAGGCGAACTACACCGCTGAGCGGAGTCAGGACACGGGCAGTCCGAGCAGTTCGGTGAGTGGCATCGGCCGACTGCCGGTGGCGGTCATGGTGCCGGGTAGTGCCGGTACGCCGGACTGGGTTCGTGGAACCGTTGCCGGGGCCGGTACCTCGACCGGTTTGCCGCCGAAGGGCGCGTTCTGCGACCCGCGTACGCCGATCGGGCTGCCGGGCGGCTCGGCGCAGTAGGCCTGTTGGTTGGGCGGCACGTCCCGTACGTCGTTGGCCGAGCGCTGTTGGGTGCCTTCGTAGCCGCGGGTGCAGGAGAACGGGTCGTTGAACGTCAGCACCAGCCCGAGGTGCCCGGTGCCGTCCGGGTTCGCCCCCGGCGCGGTCGCGGTGATCATCGGGAACGCCACCAACAACTGCTCAAGCGAACTGGTCCTGGTGCTGGTGATCTGGGTCGTGGTCAGCAGGTTGGCCACGATCTGCCCGAGATCCTGGCCGGAGTCCCGCAGGAACTCGTTCACCTGCACGGCGACCCCCGGCGTCACGGTGATCAGCCGGCGCAGGTCGGGGTCGGACTCGCGCAGCTGCCCGGCCAGCAGCCGCAGGTTCTCCGCATACGCCGTGATCCGTGCCGACTGTGCCGCCTGGGTTTCCAGCACGGTCCGGCCGTTGGCCAGCAGTGACGTCGTCTGCGGCAGGTGTTCGGCGGCCGTCGTGGTCAGTGAACCCACGTTCGCCAGCAGGCGACGCAGCGCCGGGCCGGCGTCCCGGAACGCCTTGTCCAGCTCGTCTACCGTGGTGCGCAGCGAATCCTTCGGCACGCTGGTCACCAGGTTGTCCACATTGGACAGCAGGCTCTCCGGTGTCGGCGGGAGTTTGGTGGCCGACCGGGGGATGACCGAGCCGTCGGTGAGGTATGGGCCGCCGGCCCGCGCCGGCACCAGATCGACGTACTGCTCACCGACCGCCGAGCGGTTGGCCACGACCGCGGTCGCCTCGGCCGGGATCGGCGGTGCGTCCTGTTCGATGTCCAGCAGGACGTCGATGCCGTCGTCGGACAGCCGCAACCGCTCCACCCGGCCGACGGTCACGCCACGGTAGGTCACCTCCGCGTTCGGGAAAACGCCTCCGGAGTCGGCCAGCTGGACGACCACCTGATAGCCGCGGGTACCGAACAGCCGGTCCAGTCCGGCGTAGGTCCCGCCGACGTAGACGACGCCGGCTACGGCGATCAGCGCGAACAGCAGCAGTCGGATCCTGGTGGCCGTCGGCAGCATCACGTGCCTCCCAGCAGTGCGCCGAGCAGGCCGGTCAGGCCGCCGGCCGGCGGGGTGGATGGCGCGGGCACCACCGGCAGCGGCAGCGGTGGCGCGGCGGTGGGCCGTTCCGACGCCGGCGCCGGGCCGCCGGGCACCGGGAGCAGTGGGGTGCTCGCGTTGCCCAGGTTCTCCAGCAGCACACTCAGGTCCAGGTCGAACTTCACGTCCACGTTCACGTAGTCGCCCTTGACCGCGTTCAGGAAGTAGTCGGTGAACGGATAGGTCACCAGGAACTGCAACGCGTTCGGCAGGTCCGCGCCGGCGTCGGCGAGCTTGCGCAGGGTCGGTGCGAGCGCCCGTAGGTCGGCCACCAGGTCGTCGCGGCTGCGGTCGATCGTGTCGACGGCCACAGTGGACAGTCGGTCCACCGCGCCGAGCATGGTCACCAGCGCGTTGCGCTGCTCGTTCACCACGCGCAGGCCGGGTTCCAGGTCCCTGAGCGCGAGTGCGATGTCGTCGGTCTGTTTGGCCAGGTTGGTGGACAGCCGGTCGAGCGCGTCGATCGCCGCCACGATGTTGTGCTTCTCGGCGTCGAGCACGCCCACCACGGTGTCGATATTGGACAGTGCGGCGCGGATCTCCGGCTCGTTGCCCTCGAGTGCGGCGTTCACCTCGCCGACGATCGTGCGGAGCTGTTCGACCCCGCCGCCGTTGAGCAGCAACGACAACGCGCCGAGCACCTCCTCGATCTCCGGGTTGCGGCCGGTGCGCGCCAGCGGGATCACGTCGCCGTCGCCAAGCACCTCGGCCGGTGACGCGCCCGCCGGGAGGTCGGTGTTCAGCTCGACGAACTTCTCGCCGAGCAGGCTCGACTGGCGCAGCTCCGCCCCGGCCTCGGCCGGTAGCGCGACATCGCCGTTGACCAGCATGGTGACCACGGCCGTGGTGTTGTCCGCCGCCAGCTCGATCCGCTCCACCCGGCCGACCGGCACGTCGTTGACCTTCACCCCCGCCTGGGGCACCAGGTCGAGCACGTCACCGAAGTGCGCCACCACCCGGTACGGGTGCTCGCCGAGATCCGCACCACCGGGCAGCGGCACCTCGTAGAGCCCGGCGAAGCCGCCGGACGAGCAGCCGGTGGCGAACACGGCCAGCAGCGCGACCAGCCGCCTCATCGGGCACCGCCGAGGGCGAACCGCGGGTCGAGCAGCGGTAGCGGCAGCGGTGGCAGCTCGCCTCGGCTGACCGCGGCCAGGATCTCGGCCACGGGGGGCAGGTTCAGCGTCCCGTCGAGGTAGGGCGCCAACTCCTTGCACAGGTCCGACAGCGTCTTGGGCAGCTGGGTCGGCGTGCTCGCCTCGATGGTGCGGCACAGCATCAGCACCGGCGGGTAGGTCAACTCGTTGAGGTTGCCCCGAATGGCGAACGACGCGGACGCGGCGTCGTAGGTGGACAGGAAGTTCGACATCGCGAGCGGCGCGACGTCCAGGACCTCGGCCACCGCCGCCCGCTGGTCGACCAGTGCCTGGGTGATCCCGGTCAGTTTGTCCACATTGGAACTCAGCGCGCCCCGGTTCTGTTCCACGAAGCCCTGTACGTCGGTGAGCGCGACCCCGAGGGAACTCAGCGCGGTGGCCAGCTCGTCTCGGTCCTCGGCCAGGTAGCCGCTCACCCCGGCCAGCTGCTCGTTGAACGCGCGGACCTGGGCGTCGCTGTCGGCCAGCGTCTTGGTGAACCGTGCCAGGTTGTCGACCGTGTCGAACAGGTCGCCTCGGGAGTTGGCGAGTGCCTCGGTCGCCGTGCTCAGCTCGTGGATCGTCGCGTTGAACAGCTCTCCGTTGCCCGACAGGTTCGCCGCCGCGGTGTCCAGCACGTCCGACAGCGCGCCGTCGGCGTTGGCCCCGTTGGGGCCGAGCGTGGTCGCCAGGTCGTTCACGCTCGCGGTGAGATCGTCCAGCTCGACCGGGGTGTTCGTGCGGGACAACGGGATCTCCGCGTCATCGGCCAGCAGGGGACCGGACTCGTAGGCGGGGGCCAGCTGCACGTACCGGTCACTGACCAGGCTCGGTGCGACCACCACGGCGTGCACCTCGGCGGGGATCTCGACGCCGTCGTCGACGGTCATCGCCACCCGCACCCGGTCGCCGACCGGCTCGACCGAGTCGATCCGGCCGACGCCGATGCCGAGCACCTTCACCTCCGAGTCCTGGTACACCCCAACCGCCTTGGTGAAGTAGGCGGTGATCCTGGTGCCCGTCGACGGCATGCCGAGCCACCACAGCGCGCCGGCGAGGACAAGTGCCAGCACGCAGGCGAGCACTCCGACGGTGTAGGCGTTGCGCTGCACCCTGGTGCGGAACGTCATCGCCCACCTCCCTGGTAGGCAAGCGGAGTCGAGCAGCCCTGCGGGTTGATGTCGATGATCCCGAGGTTGGTCGGCGGCGGGATCAGCCCGCAGATGTAGCCCTCGAACCAGCGGCCGTTGCCGACGACGTTGTTGAACATCCGCACGTACGGGGCGAGCGCGGACAGCGACGCGCTCAGGTTCTCCTGGTTGCGCGACAGGATCGTGGTGACCCGGTTCAGCTCGTCCAGCGCGGGCTTGAGCTGCCTGCGGTTGTCCGCGACCAGCCCGGACAGCTCGGCGGCGAGCCGGGTGGTGCCGGTGAGCAGTGCGTGCACCGCCTCCCGGCGCAGGTTCAGCTCGTCGAGCAGCAGCGTCGCGTCGGTGAACAGCTTGCGCAGCTGGGCATCCCGGTCGGCGACGGTCCTGCTGATGGCCGCGGTGTTCGACAGCAGGTGCCGCAGCTCGTCGTCGCGTGTGGACAGTGTGCGGGACAGTTGGGACAGCCCGCCGAGCGCGTCGTGCAGGTGCTCCGGGCTGGTGGCGAAGGTGTCCGCGACGACCTCGAAGCTCTCCGCCAGCTGGCCGGTGTCGATCTCGTCGACGGTCTCGGACAGCTCACCGATCGCCGGCACGATGTCGAAGGGGGTACGCGTCCGTCCGACTGGGATCGTCTCGTTCGGACGTTGCGCGGTGTCCCCGTCGGCGACGACGGCCAGGTACTTGTCGCCCAACAGGGTCTTGATCTCGATGGCGACCGTGCTCCGGTCGCCGACCGCGACGTCGCGCACCCGGAAGTCGACGATCACCTTGTTGCCGGCCAGTTCCACGGCCCGCACGTCGCCGACCTTCACCCCGGCCAGCCGCACCTCGTTGCCCGGCCGCAGCCCGGCCGACTCGGTGAACTCCGCGGTGTAGGTGGTGCCGCCGCCGATGATCGGCAGGTCGTCGGCGTTGAACGCGACCAGCATGGCCAGCGCGAGCATCACCAGCGTGACCGCGCCGACACTCGCCTGATTCCGCTCCCGCAACGGTTTCACGGTTGACACCTCTCCACCGTCGGCGTGCCGGCCAGTGGCAACACGGGCAGGTCCACGACGATCCCGAGGTCGGACACGCCGACCCGGCCGGACGCGCTGCACAGGTAGTAGTTGAACCAGCCGCCGTAGCTGGAGACCCGGGTGATCGTGCGGAGCTTGTGCGGCAGGCCGGCGAGGAACCGGTCCACGGTGTCGCCGTTGTCCGCGAGGTTCTTCGACAGGTCGCCGAGGGCGGCGATGTCGTCGCGGATCGCCGGCCGGGCGACACCGAGCAGGCCGGCGGTGGCCTCGGTCAGCTCGCCGAGCGCGCTGATCGCGTCGCCGATCGGCTCGCGTTGCCCGGCGAGCCCGGTGGCGAGCTGCTGGAGTTGGTCGATCAGCCCGGAGACCTCGGCGGTGCGGCCGTTGACCGTGTCCAGCACGGTGTTCAGGTTGGTGATCACCTTGCCGATGACCTGGTCCTTGCCGGCGATCGTGGTGGTGAGCGACGCGGTGTGCGCGAGCACGCTGTCGATCGTGCCGCCCTCGCCCTGTAGGACCTGGATGAGCTCGGCGGCGAGCTGGTTCATCTCGTTCGGGTCGAGTGCCTCGAACAACGGCTTGAACCCGTTGAACAGCACGGTGAGGTTGAGTGCCGGGCGGGTGCGCTCCGGCGGGATCTCCGCGCCGGGCGCCAGCACCGCGTTGGCGTCGCCACCGGTGCCGAGCGAGACGTAGCGTTGGCCGATCAGGTTGCGGTACTTGATGGTCGCGGTGGTCGACGCCGGCAGTTTGCGCCCGGCCTCGATTTCGAACCGCACCCTGGCGAGCCGGCCGGCCACCTCGATGTCGGTGACCTGTCCTATTCGGACACCCGACATCCGCACGTCGTCGCCCTCGCCGAGCCCGGTGACGTCGGTGAACTTGGCGGCGTAGCCCGCGGTCGCGCCGACCGTGGAGTTGGCGATGGTGAGCCCCAGCAGCGCGGTGAGCGTGACCGTGACGGTCGCGAACACGACCAGCTTGACCAGTGGCGCGAACCAGCTCCTCATCGCAGCGTCACCTCGCTGCCCCGGTACAGCGGCCCGACCAGCAGCGAGCTCCACGACGGCACCTGGTCGGGCGGCACACCGAGCTGGGGCGCGAGCAGCGCGGCGAGCAGCTCCCGTTCGGCGGGCGAGTTCACCATGGTGGGCGCCGAGGCCGCCTGTGGCACGGTCGGCAGGAAGTCCTCCGGTTGGTCCTGGTCAGAACGCGGCGGCGGCGGTTTCGACGAGCCGTCCCTGAGCGGGCCCTCCGCCGGGTACTGCGGGAACCTGGCCGGTGGCTTGGCGACCGGGTAGCAGCGGGGGCCGCGCCGGTCGTCGTAGCGCGGGGTGTCCCTGCCCGGCACGTACTTGCCCCGGCTGGAGGTGATCTCGATGGTCACCCTGGTGACGTTCGGGTGGGCGCTGCCCTTGCCGAACGCCTTGTCCGCGGCGGGAATCGCGTCCACGAGCTGGCGCAGCAGGCAGGGGTACTCCGGCGCGTACCTGGCCAGCAGCTCCACAGTGGACCGCGCGGTGCTCGCCAGGTTGATCAGGTTGTCCTGGTTGACCGCGAGGAAGTTGTGCAGGTCGACCGAGGCAGCGGTGACCGTGCTGTACAGGGTGGCCAGGTTCGTGCGCTGGTCGGCGATCGTGCGGGTGGTGGTGGTGAGGTCGCGCAGCGCGGTGACCAGGTCGGGCCCGGCGACGGCGTAGGTGTCGGCGACCTCGGCCAGTGCCCGGATGTCGGCCCGCAGGTCGGGCAGTGCCGGTTCCAGTTCGCCGAGGTAGTCGCCGAGTTGGACGAGGGTGTCGCCGAGTTGTTCGCCCTGGCCGGCGAGCGCGGTGGACACCGCGCTGAGCGCGCTGGCCAGTTTCTCCGGCTGGACGGTCCGCAGCAGCGGCATCAGGTTGTCCAGCACCTGTTCCAGCTCGATCGCGGTGCTGCTGCGGTCCTGGCCGATGACCGCGTTCTCGGCGATCGGCGGGCCGGGCTTGGCGGGCACCTGAAGCGCGACATAGCGTTCGCCGAACAACGTCTTGGGCAGCAGCCGGGCGGACACGTTGGCCGGGATGTCCGCGGCGGTGTCCGGGTCGAGCGCGAGGTCGAGCACCGCGAGGTCGCCCTCCGGGCGCACACCGCGCACCTCGCCGACGATCAGCCCCCGCAGCTTCACATCCGCGCCGACCCGCAACTGGTTGCCCGCGTGGGAGGTCTCCAGCCGAACCGGCACGACCTCGACGAACGTCTTGCGGTAGAAGGCGATCGACAACATCACGAACAGCGCCGCGATCACCAGGAACACGACCCCGTACAACGGATACCGCACCCGGGCGCTCATGGTGACCCCCAGCCGCTCGGCCAGGAAACGCAGCGAAGGGTCCCTTCGCTGCACTGGGCGCAGTGAAGGGACCCTTCGCTGCGGTAGGCCACTCGGGCGCTCATCCGGCGATCCTTACTGTGGTGGTGGCGCCCCAGATGGCCAGGCTGAGGAAGAAGTCCAGCAGCATCTGCACCACGATCGCGGCCCGCACCGCGCGGCCGACGGCGACGCCGACGCCGGCGGGTCCGCCGGTCGCGGTGTAGCCGTAGTAGCAGTGCACCATGATCACCACGAAGCTGAACACCATCACCTTGAGGAACGACCACAACACGTCCTCAGGCGGTAGGAACAGATGGAAGTAGTGGTCGTAGGTGCCGGCCGACTGGCCGTAGAACCACACCGTCACCTGTCTGGACGCCAGGTACGAGGACAGCAGACCCACCAGGTAGAGCGGAATCACCGCGGCCACCGCCGCGAGCACCCTGGTGGTCACCAGATACGACAGGCTCGGCACGGCCATCACCTCGAGCGCGTCGATCTCCTCGGAGATGCGCATCGCGCCGAGTTGTGCGGTGAATCCACAGCCGACGGTCGCCGACAGCGCCAGCCCGGCGGCCAGCGGGGCGACCTCGCGCGTGTCGAAGTACGCGGCGATGAACCCGGTCAGCGCGGAGGTGCCGAGCTGGTTGAGCGCGGAATACCCCTGCAGGCCGACGATCAGGCCGGTGAACACGGTCATCCCGATCATCACGCCGAGCGTGCCGCCGATGACCGCGAGCGCGCCGGAACCGAAGAACACGTCCGACAGCAGGCGCAGGATCTCTCTCGGGTAGCGCACCAGCGTGCGCGGCACCGAGGCGAGCACCCGGCCGTGGAACGCGAGCTGCTCGCCGAGCGTGGTGAGCAGCCCGAGCGGCCGTGCGCCGGCCGCGAGCACTCGGTTGGCCACGGCGTCACATTCCCTTCGGGGGAACGATTTGCAGGTAGATGCCGGTGATCACCACGTTGATCAGGAACAGCAGCAGGAAGGTGATCACCACGGTCTGGTTGACCGCATCGCCGACGCCTTTGGGGCCACGGCCGGGATTGAGCCCACGGTAGGCGGCCACGATGCCGGCGACGAACCCGTAGAGCACCGCCTTGATCTCGCTGACCCACAGGTCCGGCAACTGCGCGAGCGCGTTGAACGATGACAGGTACGCGCCCGGCGTGCCGCCCTGCATGACCACGTTGAAGTAGTAGCCGCCGACCACACCGACCACGCTGACCAATCCGTTGAGCAGCACGGCGACGATGATCACGGCGAGCACGCGCGGCACGACCAGCCGCTGCACCGGTGACACGCCAAGCACTTCGAGCGCGGCGATCTCGTCGCGGATCGACCGGGAGCCGAGATCGGCACACATCGCCGAGCCGCCGGCGCCGGCCACCAGCAGCGCGGTGATCAGTGGGCTCGCCTGCTGCACGATGGCCAGCGCGCTGGCCGCACCGGTGAACGACTGCGCGCCGATCTGCGTGGTGAGCGACCCGAGCTGCAACGCGATCACCGCGCCGAACGGGATCGACACCAACGCGGTCGGCAGAATCGTCACACTGGCGAAGAACCAGCACTGCTGGATCAGTTCCCGAACCTGAAACGGCCGCCGCGGCACTCCCCGCAACACGTCCCACGCCAGCGAGGTCATCCGCCCAACCTGCGCCAGCCCCCGCGTCGCCCCGCTCACCGCGCCCTCGCCCGAACAGCGATGAAGGCGTCCTTCATCGCGCTCAACGCGACGAAGGACGCCTTCATCGCACTCGACCCGCTCACGCGCATCACCCGTAGTGTTAACGACCAAGCGCCTGCTCGGTTACCCGAAACTGGACAGTGCGTGTGCCGCGGTCACCCCGCCGTCGGCGACGAACTCCGCGCCGGTGCAGTAGGAGCTGTCGTCACTGGCCAGGAACAGCACCAGCGCCGCGATCTCGGCCGGTTGCGCGACCCGGCGCAGTGGCACCCGTTTCGCCACGTAGGACAGATCGACGTCGATCCCGCCCAGTGCCGTTGGCAGCAGTCCGGTCTCGACCACCCCGGGGTGTACCGAGTTGACCCGCACGCCCTCGCTCGCCAGCTCGAGCGCGGCCACCTTGGTCATGCCCCGGATGGCGAACTTGCTCGCCGTGTAGGCGGTCAGCAGTGGCCCGGCGGCCAGACCCTCCACAGAGGACACGTTGATGATCGAGCCGCCGCCGGCGGCGACCATGCCCGGGATCACCGCGCGCATGCCGAGGAACGTACCGGTCTGGTTGACCCGGATCACCCGCTCGTAGTCGGCGAGCGAGGTGGCCGCGAGCGGCGCCATGTGCAGTACGCCGGCATTGTTGACCAGCACGGTCACCGGGCCGTGGCTGGCCACCGTCTCGGCGACCACCGTCGCCCACTCGTCCTCATGGGACACATCGAGGTGGCGGTAGTGCGCGCCGAGTTCGTCGGCCAGCGCCGTGCCCGGCTCGTCGGCCACGTCCGCGAGTACGACCACCGCGCCCTCGGCGACGAACCGCCGGGCCGCGGCCGCGCCCTGTCCGCCGGCTGCACCCGTGACCAGGGCGACCTTCCCGGCCAACCGTCCCATCGCCGCCTCACATCAGCTCGTCGGTCAGCGGCATCATCACGGTCTTCAGCTCGGTGTACGCCTCGAACGCGCTCTGTCCGCCCTCGCGCCCGAGTCCGGACTGCTTGAACCCGCCGAAGGGCAGGTGCGGCTCGATCTGGAAGCCGTTGATGCCGATCGTGCCGGCCCGAATCCTTCTGGCGAGCCGGAAGGCCCGCTTCATGTCCGATGTGTACACCCCGGCGCCGAGGCCGTACTCGGTGTCGTTGGCCAGCCGGATCGCCTCGTCCTCGTCGGTGAACGGCACCACCGCGAGCACCGGTCCGAAGACCTCCTCCCGCGCGATCTCCATCCCGTTGTCCACATCGGCGAACACCGCCGGCCGCACGAAGTTCCCGTCGGCCAGGTCGCCGTCGACCCGGTCGCCGCCACAGACCAGTCGCGCGCCAGCCGCGCGGCCACGTTCGATGAACCCGAGCACCCGTTCCAGCTGCCGCTGGTTGATCAGCGGGCTGGACGTGGTGGTCGCCTCGAACGGGTCGCCGTAGCTGATCAGGCCGGCCATCATCTCGGCGGCGGCGACGAACTCGTCGTACACGTCGCGGTGCACCAGCGCGCGGGTGTGCGCCACACAGGCCTGACCGGACAGTCCCATGGTGACCGTGCCCATGGTGGTCATCGCGGCCAGGCCGATGTCCGGCGCGTCCGGGAACACCAGCGTCGGGCTCTTTCCGCCGAGCTCGAGGGAAACCCGCTTGAGCGTGGCCGCGGACGCCTCGACGATGTGCCGGCCGACCGCGCGGCTGCCGGTGAAGCTGACCTTGTCCACCAGGGGATGGGTGATCAGCGCCTCGCCGGTCGGCGCGCCCGGCCCGGTGACCACGTTGACCACCCCGTCCGGCAGCCCGGCCTCGCCGAGCAGCTCCACCATCCGCAGCACGGTGAACGACGCGAACTCCGACGGCTTGACCACCACGGTGCAGCCGGCACCCAGCGCGGGCGCGAGTTTCTGCGCGAACAGCAGGAACGGCGCGTTCCACGGCAGGATCGCCGCCACCACGCCGATCGGCTCGCGGAAGGTCATCGCCAGGTGGTCCCCGCCCTGGTAGGGCGTCAGGGTCTGGCCGCCGACCTTGTCCACCCAGCCGGCATGGTGGTCGAACACGTCCGCGGCCGCGCCGACCGAGGTGGCGTAGATGTTGGCGCTGAACGTGAGCGGCACCCCGTTGTCCAGCGCCTGCAACCCGCGCAGCTCGGCCGCGTGCGTGCGCAACAGCTCGGCGAACCGGTGCAACACCTGCACCCGGGTGCCGGCCCTGGCCCTCGGCCAGTCGCCGTCGTCGAACGCCGCACGGGCGGCGCGCACCGCGTCGTCCACATCGGACACCGTGGCCACCGGGAACTCACCGATGACCTCGCCGGTCGCTGGATGCCTGTGGGACCAGGTCGCCCCGTCGGCCGCCGGGCGCCACGTGCCACCGACGAGCAGTTGCCCGTCCTTGAGACCTACCTCGTCCCGGTGCGGGCGCAGGGTCAGCGTCATTGCTCCTCCTGGTCCAACCACGATCGGTTGTTACAACGGATGGTCCGACAACGTCGTCAGCTCGGTGGCGGCGAAGGTCCGTTCGGGGTCGCGGCCGGCGAAGTACCCACCGACCACCACATCCAGCTCCTCAGGTGTCCATACCGGACGGTCGAAGCGCTGTTCGACCGTGGCCGGCGCGAGCAGCGCGACCATGCCGCCGTACACCAGGAACACCTGGCCGCTCACCCGGTCGGCGGCCGGCGCGGCCAGATAGGCGACCAGCGGGGCGACGTGCGCCGGCGACAGCGGATCGCGACCGGCCGGCGCGTCGCCGAACACATGCGCGGTCATCGCGGTACGGGCGCGGGGGCAGATCGCGTTGGCGCGCACGCCGTAGCGGGCCATCGCGCGCGCGGTGGACAACGTGAGCGCGGCGATCCCGGCCTTGGCCGCGGCGTAGTTCGCCTGGCCAGGCGGGCCGAGCAGGAACGCCTCCGACGCGGTGTTCACCACCCGGCCGTAGGTCGTCCCGCCGGTGACCTTCGCCTGGTCGCGCCAGTACGCGCACGCGTTGCGGGACAACAGGAAGTGTCCGCGCAGGTGTACCCGAAGGACGGTGTCCCACTCGTCGTCGGTCAGGTTGAACAACATCCGGTCGCGGGTCAGGCCCGCGTTGTTCACCACGATGTGCAGTCCGCCCAAATACTCGACGGCCACCCGCACCAGTTCGGCGGCGGTCGCCGCGTCCCCGGCGTCGCCCTCGACCAGCACCGCCTTGCCGCCAACCGCCTCGATCCGCTCGACGGTGTCCTCGCCGTGCCCCGCCAGGTCGTTGACCACGACCTGGGCGCCCGCCTCGGCCAGCGCCAACGCCTCCGCCCGGCCGAGTCCGGCGCCGGCCCCGGTCACGATCGCGGCCTTGCCGGCCAGGCTCAAGGGGTCCACTGTGGATCAGCCGAACGTGACGATCTGCCGGATCAGGTTGCCACCGGCACGGAGGGTCTGCAGCCCGTCGTTGATCTCCGCCAGGGTGATCCGCCTGCTGATCATGGCCTCGAGGTCCAGCCGGCCAGCCCGCCACAACGCCAGCAGCCGGGGGTAGTCCCGGTGCACGTCCGCGCCGCCGTAGAACGAGCCGAGCAGTTTCTTGTCGTGCAGGAACAACTCCTGCGCGGAGAAGGACACCTGCGCGTCGCCCCGGCCGGCGCCGACCACCACGGCCGTGCCGCCGCGCCGCGCGTTGTCCCAGGCCGAACGGATCGTCGCCGGCGCGCCGACCACGTCGAAGGTGTAGTCGAAGCCCTGGCTCTCGGTCAGCGTCGCGTGCGTCTCGGCCAGCTGCTCCGGGGTGATCGCGTGCGTCGCGCCGAACCGTTTGGCTGTCTCGTGCTTGTCCACCACCGGATCGACCGCGACGATCATCGCCGCGCCCGCCAGCCGCGCGCCCTGGATCGCCGAGACGCCGACCCCGCCGCAGCCAAGCACCAGCACGGTCGCGCCCGGTTCGACCCGGGCGGTGTTGATCACCGCGCCGACGCCGGTCATCACGCCACAGGCGACCAGCGCGGCGATCTCGAACGGCACGTCGTCGGGGATGCGCACCGCGCCGTCGGCCGGCACCACCAGCTCCTCGGCGAACGTGCCGGTGCCGGCGTAGCCGAACGCCGGGGTGTCACCGACGAGGAACCTCGGGTTCACGAACGCGGCGATGGCGTGGATCGCGCACAGATGTGGCCGGCCGCCCCGGCAGTTCAGGCAGGTGCCGCAGGGTGGCACGAACGTCAGCGCGACGTGGTCGCCGACCGCGAGGTGCTCGACCCGATCGCCGATCGCCACCACCTCGCCCGCGCCCTCGTGGCCGATGATGGCCGGCGCCAGCGCGGGCAGCGTGCCGTCCATTGCCGACAGATCGCTGTGGCAGACACCGGTGGCCCGCACCTGGACGCGGATCTCGTGCGGACCGACGTCGGTCGTGCGCACGTCGTCACGCAGCTCCAGCTTGGTATCCCCGATCTGGTTGAGTACCGCGGCCTTCATCGGCGACCTCCCTGGTTCTGCTCGGACTCTAGTACATTTCTAGAACGCGTTCTAGTCATGGAGGGCGAATGCGAGTCGGCTACACACCAGAGCAGGAACGGTTGCGCACCGAGCTGCGGGAGTACTTCGCCACGCTGATGACCCCCGAGCGCCGGGAGGCGCTCGCGGGCAGCGGCGAGTACGGCTCGGGCGAGGTCTACAAGGAAACGGTCAGGCAGATGGGAAAGGACGGCTGGCTCACGCTGGGCTGGCCGGCGGAGTACGGCGGCCAGGCGAGGCCGATGCTCGACCAGCTCATCTTCACCGACGAGGCGGCCGCGGCGGGGGCGCCGGTGCCGTTCCTGACGATCAACACCGTCGGCCCGACGATCATGCGGTTCGGCACGGAGGACCAGAAGGTGTTCTATCTACCCAGGATCGCCGCCGGTGAGCTGCACTTCGCGATCGGCTACTCCGAGCCGGAGGCCGGCACCGACCTCGCGTCGCTGCGCACCAGGGCCGTGCGCGACGGGGACGAGTTCGTGATCGACGGCCAGAAGATGTGGACCAGCCTGATCTCCTACGCCGACTACGTGTGGCTGGCCTGCCGCACCGACCAGGACGCGCCCAAGCACAAGGGGCTGTCGATCCTGATCGTGCCGACCGACGCGCCGGGGTTCTCCTTCACCCCGGTGCACACGGTCGCCGGCGTGACCACCAGCGCCACCTACTACCAGGGCGTGCGGGTGCCGGCGGCGAACCTGGTCGGCGAGCTGAACCGGGGCTGGCCGCTGATCACCAACCAGCTCAACCACGAACGGGTGGCGCTCACCTCGTCCGCGCCGGTGCGCACCGCGCTGGCGGAGGTGATCGAGTGGGCGCGGGCGACCACGCTGCCCGACGGCGGGCGGGTGATCGACCAGGAGTGGGTGCGCGTGCACCTGGCCAGGGTGCACGCGAAGGTCGAGTTCCTCAAGCTGGTCAACTGGAAGATCGCCTGGGGTGTCGGCCAGGGACTGAGCCCCGCGGACGCCTCGGCCACCAAGGTGTTCGGCACGGAGTTCGCCATCGAGGCCTACCGGTCGCTGATGGAGGTGCTCGGCCCGGCCGCCTACGTGCGGGCCGGGTCGCCGGGTGCGGTGCTGCGCGGGCGGATCGAGCGGATGCACCGCGCCGCGCTGATCCTCACCTTCGGCGGCGGCACCAACGAGGTACAACGCGACATCGTGGCCGCGGTCGGGCTCGGCCTGTCGGTCGCGAAGAGGTGAGGGGACATGGACTTCGATCTTGACGAGGACGCCAGGGACCTGGCGAAGCTCACCGCGACCATTCTCGCCGACCACACGTCGCCGCGGCGGCTCGCGGAGGTGACCGAGAGCGGGGAGTACTTCGACCGGACGCTGTGGCGCGAGCTGGCGGGTGCCGGGGTGCTGGCCGGCGCGCTGCCGGCGCGCGTCGGTGGCAGCGGGCTCGGGCTGCTCGCCCGCTGCGCGGTGCTGATCGAGCTGGGCCGGACGATCGCGCCCGCGCCGTACCTGTCCTCGATCGTCGTCGGCGCCGCCGGGATCGCCGAGTTCGGCACGCCGGAGCAGTGCGCGCGGTGGGCCGCCCCGGCCGCCGAGGGCGCGGTGGTGGTGACCGCCGCGTTGGCCGAAGGGCCACTGCCGACTGCTGAACGGGCATCTGCAAGTGCATCTGCAGAATGGCATCTGCACGGAACAAATGCGGTCGTACCTGCAGGAACGGTCGCGGACCTGGTTCTGGTGCCCGCGCGGACCTCCGCCGGCCCGACTGTGTTCCTTGTCACTCCGAAAGATTTCGGCGTCACCATCGAGCGTCAGGAAATCCTCGATGGCGACGCCGAGGCGTTGCTCGAGTTCGATCGCGTGCCGCTCGGCGCGGACCGCGTGCTCGGCGAACCGGGCGGCGGCGCGCGGGTGCTCGACTGGCTCACCGCGCACGCCACGGTTGGGCTCTGCGCACATCAGTTGGGCGTGTGCGAGGCGGCACTGCAGGCTACAGCCACGCATGCAAATAGCAGAGTGCAATTTGACCGAGCAATTGGGACATTTCAGGCAGTGGGACAACGGCTCGCCGACTGTTACATCGACGTCGAGGCGATCCGGCTCACGCTCTGGCAGGCCGCCTGGCGACTGTCGGAAAACCTTCCTTCTCACAAAGAGATTCATACGGCGAAGTTCTGGGCGGCCGACGGCGGGCACCGCGTGGCGCATACAGCGGTACATATTCACGGCGGTCTGGGTATTGACGTGGGCTACCCGCTCCATCGATATTTTGGTGCCGCGAAACGCAACGAGTTCAGTCTCGGCGGTTCCACCACTCACCTGCGCCAGCTCGGTGCGCTCATGACCGTGGAACCCGCCTGACCCGAGGAGGTCCGCATGGCCACGTCAGGGGATTCGTTCCCCACCGTCACCGAGCTGTTGCTCGCCCGTGTGGAGGACGTGAACCCTGGCCTGATCTACGAGGACATCAGATGGACCTGGGCGCAGCACGTCCAGGAGAGCGCCAACTGCGCCGCGCTGTTACAGGCGCTGCGCCGGCCGGGCCCCTTCCACGTCGGCGTGTTGCTGGACAACGTGCCCGAGTTCTCGTTCCTGCTCGGCGGCGCGGCGTTCGCCGGCGCGGTGCTCGTCGGGCTGAACACCAGCAGGCGCGGCGAGGCGCTGGTCAGCGACATCCGGCGGTCGGACTGCCAGGTGGTGCTGACCGACAGCCGCTACGTCGAACTGTTGCAGGGCCTGGACATCGGTGCGCGGGTGCTCGACATCGACTCCGCGGCCTGGCACGTGAGCGCGTTCCGGCACATGCACAGTCCGATCGACCCGGTGCCGGTGACCGCCGACGACCTGCTCATGCTGATCTTCACCTCCGGCACGGCGGGTGAGCCCAAGGCGGTGCGCTGCACCCACGGCAAGATCGCCGTGCCGGGGAACATGCTGGCCAACCGCTACGAACTGGGCGCCGGCGACACCGCGTACGTGTCGGTGCCGATGTTCCACTCCAACGCGATCATGGCCGGTTGGGCGCCCGCGCTCGCCGGCGGCGCGGCGATCGCGCTGCGCCGCCGGTTCTCCGCGACGGCGTTCATCGACGACGTCCGCAAACACCGGGCCACCTATGCCAACTACGTCGGCAAGCCGCTGTCCTACATCCTCAGCACGCCGCCGCGCCCGGACGACGCGGACAACCCGCTGCGGGTGATGTTCGGCAACGAGGGCTCCCCGACGGACGTGGCCGCGTTCGCCGAGCGGTTCGCCTGCCAGGTGGAGGACGCCTACGGCTCGACCGAGGGCGGCATCTCCCTCACCCGCCCGCCCGGCATGCCCCCGGAGGCCATCGGGGTGCTCGCCGACGGGCTCGCGGTGCTCGACCCGGAGACCGGCGCGCCGTGCCCGCCCGCCGTGTTCGACGAGAACGGCCGGTTGACCAACGCGGCCGACGCGGTCGGTGAGCTGGTCAACACCCGCGACCACGGCCAGTTCGCCGGGTACTACAAGGACCAGGAGGCCGAGGCGGACCGGCTGCGGGACGGCATGTTCTGGAGCGGTGACCTGGCCTACCGCGACCAGCACGACTACTGCTACATCGTCGGCCGGGCGGGCGAGTGGCTGCGTGTGGACGGCGAGAACCTGGGCGCGGCGCCCATCGAGCGGATCCTGCTGCGGCACCCGGACGTCGCCGAGGCCGCGGTGTACGCGGTGCCCGATCCCAGCGTCGGCGACCAGGTGATGGCCGCGCTGGTGCTCCGCGGCGACCCGGAGTTCGATCCGGCCGCGTTCGCGATCTTCCTCGCCGCGCAGGCCGACCTCGGACCCAAGCAGGTGCCGCGGTTCCTGCGGGTGACCGCCCGGCTACCGCGCACGGCGACCTACAAGGTGCTCAAGCGCACGCTGACCGCGCAGCGTTGGCGCACGCCAGACCACGTGTGGTGGCGGCCGGGCCAGGAGCTCGCGTTCGAGCCGCTTACCCCGTCGAGCGATCCAATTAGACTCGACTGGGGTGCCCGATCCGTGCGACGCTGACGCTATGCCTGACACACCGGAACCCGCTACGACTGACGAAGAGCCAGAGCCCCAGGTCGACGTGAAGGAGCGATTCCGCGAGGCGCTTGAGCGCAAGCAGGCGTTGGCCCGCAGTGGCGAGGAGCACGCCGACGCCCGGTCGAAGGTGCGCGACGCACACGGCCCGGTGTCCGCCAAGCGCACCTTCCGCCGAAAGTCGGGGTAACTCACCGGCACGATACGACCACGAATGGTGACCCGGTCCCGAGTTGGGACCGGGTCACACTCGTCAGCCGGTGTGCTTCATGGTCAGCAGCAGGTACGCGGCGTAGGTCGAGTCATCGGTGATCACGCCGTCGCGCAGCATCTGTTCGACCTCGGCGCGCGGGAACCACTGCTGGCGCATGTCCTGCTCCTCGACCTCGCGGTCGGGGGTGCCCGGGGTGAGGTCGGTGGCCAGGAAGACGTGGTAGCCCTGACCGCTGAAGCCGTGCGCGGCGTTGAGGTAGCCGAGCAGTTCCAGCCTGCCGGCGGTGAACCCGGTCTCCTCGGCCAGCTCCGCGGCCGCCAACTCCTCCGGTGAGCCGTCGTGGCCCTGCGGGAACGAGCCCTGCGGGAACTCCCAACGGCGCCCGCCGAGGGGATACCTGTACTGCTCGACCAGGTGGAAACCGTTGTTCTCCATGGGAATCACCACGGCGAAGTCCGGTTTGTCGACGAGCCCGTAGATCCCGCGCGAGCCGTCGGCGCGCTCGATCTCGTTCTCGCGGATGGTCATCCACGCGTTCTCGTAGACGACCCGACTCGAGAGGGTCCTGATAGCCGGCTGATCATTCACACGCTCCAGTGTGCCCTGTCCAAACGGGACCGGGCATCGTCGACCTCGGCCAGCAGGCGCGTCATCACCTCGGCCACCGGGCGCACCTCGTTCATCCTGCCGACGATCTGGCCGACCGGCATGGCCACCACCTCCGGGTCGCCGGCCAGCATCATCCGCCGGTGCGCCTCGCCGACCAGCAGGTTCTGCAACGGCATCGGCAGCGGCTCCGGCGCGCCCGGCTCGGCCCAGGCGCTGGTCCACCGGTTGCGCAGCAGCCGCGCCGGTTTCCCGGTGTACACCCTGGACCGGACGGTGTCCGCCGAGCCGGCGCCGACCAGGGCGCGCTGGATGGTGTCCGGGCCGCCGCCGAGCTGGTACTCGGTCGTGGTCAGCCAGTAGGAGCCAAGCCACACGCCGGTCGCGCCGAGCGCGAGCGCGGCCAGGATCTGCCGGCCGCTGCCGATGCCGCCGGCGGCCAGCACCGGCACCCGGTCGCCGACCGCGTCCACGACCTCGGGCACGAGCACCATCGACGCGATCTCCCCGGTGTGCCCGCCGGCCTCGTAGCCTTGGGCGACAACGAGATCGACGCCGTTGTCCACGTGGCGCTCCGCGTGCTCCGCCTTGCCGGCCAGGGCCGCGACCGGCACCCCGGCGTCGTGCGCGAGGGTGATCACGTCGGCTGGCGGTGAGCCGAGCGCGTTGGCGATCAGCGCTGGCCGGTGCGCCAGCGCGATGTCCACATGGGACCGGGCGACCGAGTGCAGCCAGCCGAGCACCCCGGAGTCGGCGGAGTCGTCGGCCAGTGGCGGGACGCCGAGCTTGAGCAGTGTCTGGTTGACGAAGTCCCTGTGGCCGGCGGGAATGAGCGCGGCCAGGTCGGTCGGGGTGCCTTCCGCCGGTATCTTGGCCGGCATCACGATGTCCACGCCGTATGGCTTGCCGTCGGTGTTTTCGTCCATCCAGGACAGTGCGGCGTCCAGCTCGGCCGGGTCGTTGTACCGCACGCAGCCGAGCACGCCCAGCCCGCCTGCCCGGCTGATCGCGGCCGCCACGTGCTCGGACGGGGTGAAGCCGAAGATCGGATGCTCGATGCCGAAGCGGTCACACAGGGAGTTGTGCATGCGTGCCTCCGCCGGTGGCCTGCCAGGTCGGCTCGTGCTGTTCGGTGTACGCCTTCGCCCAGCGGTAGTCGGGTTTCGCGCTCGGCGCCCGGCCGACCTCGGTCACGATCCACAGGCTGCGTGGGGTCTTGTAGCCGGCGATGCGTTCCCGCACATGGTTGTCCAGCGCGGCGAAGTCGATCGTCACGTCCGCGCGGGGCTGGACCAGCGCGGCGACCCGTTGCCCGAGCCGGTCGTCCGGCACGCCGACCACGAGCGCGTCGAACACGTCCGGATGCGACTTGAGCGCGCCCTCCACCTCCTCGGGGAACACCTTCTCCCCGCCGGTGTTGATGCTGACGTTTCCCCGGCCGAGCAACGTGATCGTGCCGTCCTCCTCCAGCCGGGCGTAGTCGCCGGGCACCACGTACCTCGCGCCGTCGATCTCCACGAAGATCCGCGCGCTGGTCTCCTGGTCCTTGTAGTAGCCGAGCGGCACGTGCCCGCCGCGGGCGAGCCTGCCGACCTCGCCCGCCGCCACCGGTCGGTCGTCCTCGCCGATGACGATCGTGTTCGGTCCACTCTGGACTCGCGGGCCACCGCCGCCGCGCGGCGAGTCCTTGGTGATCATCGCCAGGCCGTTGAACCCGGACTCCGACGAGCCGATGGCGTCGGTGATCACCACGTTCGGCAGGATCGACAGGTACTGGTCCTTGACCGAGGACGAGAACAGCGCGGCATGGCTGGAGATCGCGACCAGGCTCGACGCGTCGTAGTCACCCTCCTGGTAGGCCTCGATCAGCGGCCTGGCCATCGCGTCGCCGACGATGGTCATCACCCGGACCTGGTGGCGGGCGACCGTGCGCCATACCTCGTGCGGGTCGAACTGCGGGAGCAGCACGACCTTCTCGCCGTTGAACAGCGACGGCAGGGCCGCCCACTGCGCCGCGCCGTGGATCAGCGGCGCGCACGCGAGCCGGGTGAGCCCGGTGGAGTCCTTGCCCCGCCGCGACTGTGACCACTCGTCGGCCAGCGGCTCGCCGGTGACGAAGTCGATGCCGCCGCCGAGCACCCGCCACACGTCCTCGTGGCGCCACATCACGCCCTTGGGGTAGCCGGTGGTGCCGCCGGTGAACAGCAGGTACAGGTCGTCGGCGCTGCGCTCGCCGAAGTCCCGCTCGCCGGACTGCGCGGCGAGCGCCGGTTCGTAGGCGGTGCCGCCGAACTCGGTGTCGGTGCCGTCCTCGACCACGAGGCGGTGTCGTACGGCCGGGGTGTCCGGCAGCACCGCGTCGACCAGCCGGGAGTAGCGGCGCTCGTGCACCAGCCCGGTCAGGTCGGCGGTGTCGAACAGGTAGCGCAACTCGTTCTCGACGTACCGGTAGTTGACGTTCACCGGTACCGCGCGCAGCTTGTACGCGGCGATCATGGTCTCGATCGCCTGGACCGAGTTGCGGGAGTAGAGCCCGATGTGATCCCCCTGGCCGAAACCCTGCGCTGCCAGGTGATGGGCGAGTTGGTTGGCCCGCCGTTCGAGGTCGGCGAACGTCGCGGTCTGTGCTCCGCAGGCGATCGCGACCCGCTCGGGAAAGGCGTCGGCGGCATGCTCGAAAAGGTCCGCGATGTTGAGTGCCACCAGACCAAACTAGAACGTGTTATCGTTCCTGGCAATCCCCGCTGCCAAGGGAGCCGCGCATGTCCCCAGACTGCTTGGTAGACCAGGAAGATCACGTCCTGATCGTCACGATGAACCGCCCGCACGCGCGCAACGCGTTGTCCGGCGAGATGATGGCGATCATGCGGGAGGCCTGGGACCGGGTCGATCGCGATCCGGAGATCAGGGTCTGCGTGCTGACCGGTGCCGGCGGCGCGTTCTGCGCCGGTGCCGACCTGAAGGCGATGACCAGCGCTCATCCCGGGGACAGTTTCTCCAGCGGGGACTGGGATCTGTCGGTGATCGAGCCGCTGCTCAAGGGCAGGCGGCTGACCAAGCCGCTGATCGCCGCGGTCGAGGGGCCGGCGATCGCCGGTGGCACCGAGATCCTGCAGGCGACCGACATCCGGGTCGCCGGTGAGTCGGCGCGGTTCGGGGTGGCGGAGGCGCGCTGGGGCCTGTTCCCGCTCGGCGGCTCGGCCGTGCGGCTGCCTCGGCAGATCCCGTACACGATGGCCGCTGACCTGCTGTTGACCGGCCGGCACGTCACCGCGGCGGAGGCGTTGTCGCTCGGGCTGATCGGGCAGGTGGTGCCCGACGGTCAGGCGCTGGCGCGGGCGCTGGAGATCGCCGCGAAGATCGCCGCCAACGGGCCGTTGGCGGTGCGGGCGATCCTGGCGACCATGCGGGAAACCGAGGGCATGCACGAGAACGCGGCGTTCGAGGTCGATGCCCGGCTCGGCATGGCCGTCTTCGCCAGCGAGGACGCCCGCGAGGGCCCCAAGGCCTTCGCCGAGAAGCGTCCCCCCGAGTTCCACGGCCGGTAACCGCAGCGAAGGGTCCCTTCGCTGCGTCCAGTGCGGCGAAGGGACCCTTCACTGCGGTGGCTCGGACCGGGCGGCGGCCAGGTACTGGTCGCGGAGCTTGCGGCGGTAGAGCTTGCCGTTCGGGTCGCGGGGCAGCGTGGTCAGGTAGTCGATGGTGCGAGGGAGCTTGAACTTCGCCAGCCGGGCGGCGGCGTAGTCGAGCAGCTCGTCGGTCAACGCGTCGCCTGGGGTGGCGTCGGGCGCAGGCTGGACGACGGCCTTGATCTCCTCGCCCCAGTCGGCGTGCGGGAGGCCGATCACGGCCACGTCGGCGACCTTCGGGTGACAGGACAGCTCGTTCTCGATCTCCGCCGGGTAGACGTTCACGCCGCCGGTGATGATCAGGTCCGCCTTGCGGTCGTGCAGGAACAGGTAGCCGTCCTCGTCCAGATGACCGATGTCGCCCAGGGTGAACAGGTCGCCGACGTGCGCGGCGGTGGTCTTCGCGGTGTCCTGGTGGTACTCGAACGTCGAGGCGCCCATGCGCAGGTAGACCAGGCCGGGTTCGTTCGGGGCGACCTCGGCACCGTTGTCGTCGAGCACCTTCACCACCGAGCCGGGCCACGGCCGGCCGACCGAGCCGGGCTTGGCGAGCCACTCGGTGGCGTCGATCGCCGTGCCGCCGCCCTCGGTCGCCGCGTAGTACTCGGTGACCACCGGGCCCCACCAGTCCAGCATCCGCCGCTTGACCTCGAGCGGACACGGTGCGGCGCCGTGGATCGCGACCCGCAGCGAGGAGACGTCGTAGGCCTCGCGGGTGGCCGCCGGCAGCGCGAGCAGGCGGTGGAACTGGGTCGGGACCAGGTGGCTGTGGGTCACCCGGTGCCGTTCGATCAGTACGAGCATCTCCTCCGGCCGCCAGCGGTCCATCAGCACCGCCGTGTGTCCCAACTGGATCGAGTTGGCGACGAAGTTCAGCACCGCGGTGTGGTACATCGGCGAGCCGCACAGGTGCACGTGCCCGTCGAACGGGTTCAGGCCGAAGATGCCGAAGAACCAGGTCGCCGCCGGTGGCACCTCGTCGGGGTCCGCGCCGGTCAGCCGGCGGCGGACACCCTTGGGGCGCCCGGTGGTGCCGGAGGTGTAGAGCATCGGCGAGCCGGCCGTGCGCACGTCCGGCCGGCCGGTCTCGTCCGCGCCCAACTGGTCCAGCGGGGTGAACCCCGGCACGTCGCCGACCGCGAACCGCGCGGTGGCGGGGAGTCCGGCCAGCGCGGCGGCATCCCCGGCCACCTCGGCGAACCGCTCGTGCGCGACGAAGGCCTTGGCGCCGCTGTCCTCGATGAGGTACGCGACCTCGGCGCCGACCAGATGCCAGTTGACCAGCACGACGTACAGCCCGGTCTGGAACGCTCCGAAGTAGACGGAGGTCAGGTCGAAACCGTTGGGCAGCATGATGACCACGCAGTCGCCGGGGCGCAGGCCGCTGGCCTGGAAGCCCCGGCCGTACCGGTCGGCGGCGCCGGCGAGGTCGTGATAGGTCAGCGCGCGACCGTCCGGGTCGACCACGGCGACGTGGTCTGGCGACTCGCGGGCGATGTTCCAGAGTCCGATCGAGGCCACCGGCCCAATCTAGAACGTGTTTCAGTTATCGGCAAGCACCTCGGCGATGGCGCGCACCTGTGCGGCGCTCTGCGCGCCCACCATCAGCAGGGTCACCCCGCGTTTGGCCCACTCGTCCACCCGGCGGCGGACGTGGCTCGCGTCCCCGATGATGGTGGTCTCGGCGACCAGTTCGTCGGGCACCGCCGCGGCGGCCTCGGCCTTGCGGCCCTCGCGGAACTTCGCGCCGATCTCGTCGACGACCTCGGCGTAGCCCATGCGCCGGAACAGGTCGGCGTGGAAGTTCTTCTTCGCCGCGCCCATGCCGCCGGCGTAGAGCGCGATCACCGGCCGGTGCTTGTCGTACTCGGCCGCCGGGTCGTCGGTGACCGTCACGGTCGCGCCGGCGGCGACCTCGAAGTCCGCCCGCGAGCGCCGGGCGCCGGGGCGGGCGAACCCCTCGTCGAGCCAGGCGTTGTACTGGTCGGCGAGGGTGTCGGTGTAGAAGACGGCCAGCCACCCGTCGGCGATCTCGGCCGCCAGCGCGACGTTGCGCGGCCCCTCTGCGCCGAGCCAGATGGGCAGGTCGGCGCGCAGCGGGTGGGTGATCGGGCGCAGTGGCCTGCCCAGCCCGTCCGCGCCGGAACCGTTGTAGGGCAACGGATAGTGCGGCCCGTCGCTGGTCACCGGGGCCTGCCGGGCGAGCACGTCGCGGATGATCGAGACGTACTCGCGGGTCCTGGCCAGCGGCCGGCCGAACGGCGCGCCGTACCAGCCCTCGACGACCTGGGGCCCGGAGACGCCGAGCCCGAGGATCGCCCGGCCGCCGGAGAGGTGGTCGAGGGTCAGCGCGGCCATCGCGGTCGCGGTCGGTGCCCTGGCCGACAGCTGGGCGACGGCGGTGCCAAGGCGCAGGCGGGTGGTGGCCGAGCCCCACCAGGCGAGCGGGGTGAAGGCGTCCGATCCCCACGACTCGGCGGTGAACACCGCGTCGTAGCCCGCCTGGTCGGCGGCGAGCACCAGCTCGGCCGCGTGCGGTGGCATGCCGGCGCCCCAGTACCCGAGCTGCAGTCCAAGTCTCATGCGGGCATGGTAGGACGGGGCGTCACCCGCGAATAGTTCACCCGTTCGATACCGGAGTGATCACGCGCTGGTCGGTTAGGCTGTCGACATGTCAGCGGAACCCGTCGAACCTCCTCGGTCGTTCGACTTCAGGGAGGCTTCACCCAAAGTGGTTCGGGCTGCTCTCGCTCCAGAGGAGCAGTCGGACTTCGACCGGCAGTGGCGGAACGCCATGACCGAGGCGGTCGAGTCGTTTGATCTGGCCGAAGTGTTGCGGGTCCTGGACAGTTGGCGTCGGCGAGCGTCGATCACTGCCTACCTCGGTCACAGCGGCTACCGGCAGATGCTTGGACAGGCGGAGCGCACCCTGCGTACTGGAGAGCCGATGCCCGGTTCGGTGGCGTGGAGCGAACTCAAGGTGGAGCTCGGGCTCTGAACGTGACTTACAAGATCGAGGTCTATCCCGAAGTCAGGGACCAGATTCAGGCGTTGCCGCCAGAACTGCTGAAAGAGTTCGCCGAGGCTGTGTCGATGCTGGAGTTGACTCCTTGGAACAGCAAGCCGCTCAACGAGGATAATCCGAACGCGGCGGTGCGGCAGATCTCCTTCGGATACAACGGGGCGGTGCTGCTCACCTTCCTGATCCTGGAACTGCAGCGCCGTGTGGATGTCCTTGCGGTGATGTGGCTCGACTGATCGCACCCCTTGCTCGAGAAACTAGAACCTGTTTCACTTGGAGTGTGACGTCAAGTCAGGCACCGCTGTCCGCACCGCTGGACATTGGGTTCGACTACACCCGTTCACTCGGACCCACGCTCACCCGGTTCGCCACCGCGCTCGCCGGGCGGCGCATCCTCGGCGTTCGGGGGGCCGACGGCCGGGTGCACGTTCCCCCGCCCGAATACGACCCGACCACCGGCGACCCGCTGACCGACTTCGTCGAGGTCGCGCACACCGGCACCGTCACCACCTGGGCCGCGCAGCCCGAACCCCTTGCCGGCCAGCCGCTCCAGCATCCCTTCTGCTGGGCCATGATCCTGCTCGACGGCGCCGACACCCCGATGCTGCACGCGGTCGACGTGCCACACGCCACCACCGGTCTGCGCGTCCGCGCACGATGGGCCGCCGACCACGGCAACGGCATTCGCGACCTCGCCTGCTTCGCGCCCATCGACACCGAACCGGCCGTCGAACCGCGACCGGCGGACGAGGTCACGGAGACTGTCTCGACGGTGATCGCGCCGATCCAGTTGCGCTACCAGCATTCCGCCTCCCCCGAGGAGAGCCGGTACCTGCGTGGGCTGGCCGACGGCCGGCTGCTCGGCCAGCGCTGCCCGGCCTGTCAGAAGGTCTACCTGCCACCCCGGGGCGCCTGCCCGACCGACGGGGTGCCCACAGTGGACGAAGTGGAACTCCCCGACCACGGCATCGTCACCACGTTCTGCATCGTCAACGTGCCCTTCCTCGGCCAGCGGATCACGCCCCCGTACGTCGCCGCCTACATCCTGCTCGAGGGCGCCGACATCGCCTTCCTGCACCTGGTGCTCGGCTGCGCGGCCGACGAGGTGCGGATGGGCATGCGGGTCCGCGCCACCTGGAAGCCGCGCGACCAGTGGGGCACCACGCTGGAGAACATCGACCACTTCCGGCCGACCGGCGAACCGGACGCACCATACGAAACCTATGCGGGGCACCTGTGACCGACGTCAGCGTGGTCTCCTTCGCCGCGGCGCCGAACGTGCGCGCGACCAGCGGCACCACCAACGGTGTCGAGATGCTCGTGCCGATCATCGGCGCGGCGCTGGCCTCGGCGAACCTCACCAAACAGGACATCGGGTTCTGGTGCTCGGGCTCGTCGGACTACCTCGCCGGCCGCGCCTTCTCCTTCATCGCCGCGGTCGACGCCATCGGCGCGTTCCCGCCGATCAACGAGTCGCATGTGGAGGCGGACGCGGCCTGGGCGCTCTACGAGGCCTGGGTGAAAATCCGCACCGGCGAGGTCGACACCGCGTTGGTCTACGGTTTCGGCAAGTCCTCCGCCGGCGAGCTGCGGCGGGTGCTCGCGTTGCAGCTCGACCCCTACCACGTCGCTCCACTGTGGCCGGACGCGGTCAGTCTCGCCGGGTTGCAGGCTCGGCTCGGTCTCGACCAGGGGCTGTGGTCCGAACGGGACATGGCCGAGGTCGCGGCCCGCAGCCGGGGCGCCGACCCGACGGCGCAGGTGCACGAACAGGTCACCGCGGACGAGCTGCTGGCCCGGCCCTACCTCGCGGATCCGTTGCGGCGGCACGACTGCGCGCCGATCACCGACGGCGCGGCGGTCGTGGTGCTCGCCAGTGCCGACCGGGCACGCGAGCTCACCGACCATCCCGCCAGGATCACCGCCATCGCGCACCGGGTCGAGACCGCGCAGCTCGGCGCGCGGGACCTCACCACCTCACCGTCCACAGTGGCCGCCGCAAAGGCCGTTGGCGTGGACGGGGTGATGCTCGCCGAGCTGCACGCGCCGTTCAGCCATCAGGAGATCCTGTTGCGCCAGGCACTCGGGTTGGGCGAGGAGGTCACCGTCAACCCGTCCGGCGGACCGCTGGCCGGCAACCCCATGTTCGCCGCCGGGCTCGCCAGGATCGGTGAGGCGGCCACCAGGGTCGCCAGAGGGGAGCGCGCGTTGGCACACGCCACCAGCGGACCCCTGCTCCAGCAGAACCTCGTGTGCGTACTGGAGGGCGAGTAGATGGCCGGCAACCTCGCCGCGGTGCTCGGCGTCGGGCAGACCCACCACCGGGCCAAGCGCACCGACGTCTCGATGGCCGGACTGTGCCGGGAGGCGGTCGACCGCGCGCTCGCCGACGCCGACCTCACCTTCGCCGACGTGGACGCGGTGGTGCTCGGCAAGGCCCCGGACCTGTTCGAGGGCGTGATGATGCCCGAGCTGATGCTCGCCGACGCCATCGGCGCCACCGGCAAACCGTTGCTGCGGGTGCACACCGCGGGCTCGGTCGGCGGCTCGACCGCGAACGTCGCCGCCAGCCTGGTGCACGCGGGCGAACACCAGCGGGTGCTCGCGGTCGCGTTCGAGAAGCAGTCGGAGTCCAACGCCATGTGGGCGTTGTCGATCACCCCGCCGTTCCACATGCCGGTCGGCGCTGGTGCCGGCGGGTACTTCGCGCCGCATGTGCGCTCCTACCTTCGCCGCTCCGGCGCGCCGGACCACATCGGCGCGCTGGTCGCGGTGAAGGACCGGCGCAACGGCGCGCTCAACCCCTACGCGCACCTGAAACAGGCCGACATCACGTTCGAGTCGGTGCGGGCCTCGCGCATGCTGTGGGACCCCATCCGCTACGACGAGACCTGCCCGTCCTCCGACGGCGCGTGCGCGCTGGTGATCGGCGACGAGCGGGCCGCCGCCGGCCGCGGCGCGGCGTGGATCCACGCCACCGCGATGCGCACCGAGCCGACCACGTTCGCCGGCCGCGACCAGGTCAACCCGCGTGCCGGGCGGGACGCGGCGGCCGCGCTGTGGCGGGCGGCCGGGATCGACGACCCACTGTCCCAGGTGGACGTGGCGGAACTGTACGTGCCGTTCTCCTGGTTCGAGCCGATGTGGTTGGAGAACCTGGGTTTCACCGCCGAGGGCGCCGGCTGGAAGCTGACCGAGGCCGGCGAGACCGCGCTCGGCGGCCGGCTGCCGGTCAACCCCTCCGGCGGGGTGCTGTCCTCGAATCCCATTGGCGCGTCCGGCATGTTGCGGTTCGCCGAGGCGGCGATGCAGGTGATGGGCCGGGCGGGCGAACATCAGGTCGACGGCGCCCGGCGGGCACTTGGCCACGCCTACGGCGGTGGCTCGCAGTACTTCTCGATGTGGGTGGTCGGAGCGGAGAAACCATGAAGTTCACCATGGGCGTGGCGATGAGCCAGCTCGACCAACTCGGCGAGCTGGCGCGTACGGCAGAGGAGTGCGGCTACGCGTCGATCGCGTTGCCGGACTCGCTGTTCTACTCCGAGAAGGTGTCCGCGTCCTATCCGTACACCCCGGACGGCAGCCGGTTCTGGGACGAGCACACGCCGTGGGTCGACCCGTTCGTCGCCGCCGCGGCGATGGGCGCGGCCACCTCCACGATCCGCTTCTACACCCAGGTACTCAAGCTCAACCCGCGCAACCCGGTGCTGCTCGCCCGCCAGGTCGCCTCGGTCGCCGTGCTCACCGGCAACCGGTTCGGGCTCGGCGTCGGGCTTGGCTGGTCGCCGGAGGAGACTCGGTGGTGTGGCGGGAACTACGACCACCGCGGCGCCCGTGCCGACGAGGCGATCGACATCCTCGGGTTGATCCTCGGCGGCGGAATGGTGGAGTACCACGGGAAGTTCTACGACTTCGACCGGCTGCGGATGAGCCCGGAGCCGACCGAACCGGTGCCGGTGTACGTCGGCGGGCACACCGAGGCCGCGCTGCGCCGTGCCGCGCGCGTCGGCGACGGGTGGTCCTCGGCGATGATCCGGTTCGACGACCTGCGCACGGTGATCGGCCGGCTGGCCGAGCTGCGTGCCGAGTACGGCCGGGACGGGAAACCCTTCGAGATCCAGGCCGTCTGTGTCAACCGGTTCGGTGTGGACGGTTATCGTGCGCAGGCCGAGATCGGCGTGACCGACGCGATCGTGGTGCCGTGGATGTTCTACGGCGTCGGGTTCGACGGTCCGTTGCGGGACAAGCAGGACGGCATCAAGCGGTTCGCCGACGAGATCATGGGGCAGCTATGACGACAGTGACCTGGAACGGCCCGGACACCGCACACCCGGCGCGGGTGGCGTCGCGGCGCTCGATGGACGCGGTGTCCCGTGGTGCCAAGCAGGAGTGGTTGGCGTTGTTCGCCGAGGACGCCGTGGTCGAGGACCCGATCGGGGTGTCGATGTTCGACGAGGCGGGCACCGGCCACCACGGCCGGGCGGCGATCGGCGCGTTCTGGGACCTCGCGATCGCGAACGTGGAACGGTTCGAGTTCGTCATGCGCGACTCGTTCGCCGCCGGGAACGAGGTGGCCAACGTCGGCACCATCACCGCGTTCCTGCCCGGTGGCTCCAGAGTGGACACCGAGGGCGTTTTCGTCTACCGGGTGGGCGAGGACGGGTTGATCCGGTCGATGCGCGCCTTCTGGGAGACCGAGCGGGCGATCGCCACCCTGCGGCGGGTGTGAGGGTTGGGCTCGCCGGTCAGTTGGCGATGCCGACGGGTTGGGTGATGGTGTCGGGGTTGGTCAGGGCGGCGAGCATGGCGTCGGCCACGTCCGCGCGGGCGACGGTGGTGCCGTTGGGCACGTTCGCGCCGACCACCGTGCGGTACCTGCCGGACAGGGGTGCGTCGGTCAGTCGCGGTGGGCGCAGGACCGTCCACTCGGTACCGCTGCGGGCCAGGTCGGCCTCGACGGTGCCGAGGTCGTCGTAGACCGGGCGGAACACCTTGCTGATCAGCGGGTAGGCGATCCGGCGGCCGACGAAGTGCTCGCCGGGCGGTGGCGGGCCGACCGGCATCGCGCTCACCAGGACGATCCGGGTGACCCCGGTGGCGGCCATCGCCCCGAGGATGCTCCTGGTGGCGATCGTGGCCACGCCGGCGTCGCGGCGGCCGGCCGGGCCGACGCCGGAGAGCACCGCGTCCGCGCCGCGCACGGCGGGCTCCAGCGCCGCCGCGTCGGTCAGCCCGGGCACCGGGAACACGTGCAGCGACTCGTGCGCCGGCACCGCCAGCCTGCTCGGGTCGCGCACCACCGCGGTCACCGTGTGGCCATGGTCGAGCGCCTGGCGCACCAGGTGGCCGCCGATTCTCCCGGTGGCCCCGAACACCGTCAGCTTCATGGGTTCCCTCTCCGACGGGGTACATTGACCCCGAGGCGCATACGATATGGAAGTCATACTATATGAGCAACGTACCAGAAGATCGGCGTCGGTGGCGGCGGGCCGTGGTCGCCGTGCAGGGCTCCCTGCGGGAGATGACCAGCCAGCTCTCGCTGCTCAACCACCGCGTCGGTGCGCGGATCGCGCTCAAGGACGTCGACCTGGACTGCCTCGACCTGATCAGTCGCAACGGCCCCATCAGCCCGAGCGCGCTGGCCAAACACGCCGGCCTGCACCCGGCGACCATGACCGGCGTGCTCGACCGCCTCGAACGTGCCGGCTGGGTCGTGCGGGAGCGTGACCAGCAGGACCGCCGCGCCGTCGTGGTCAGCCTGCGGCGCGAGCGCGGTGGCGAGCTGTACCGGCTCTACGGCGGCATGCGGTCGGCCCTGGACGACATCTGCGCCGACTACGACCAGGACCAGCTCGCCACGATCGCCGAGTTCCTCGGCCGGGTCGCCGCGGCGGGCGGGCAGGAGGCCGAGAAGCTCGGTCAGTAGCGGACCTGTAGCTCCTTCATCCCGTTGAGCCAGGCCGAGCGGAGCCTGCGCGGCTCGCCGGCGGCCCGGATGTCGGGCATCTGGTCGGCCACCGCGTTGAAGATCAGGTCGATCTCCACCCTGGCCAGGTTCGCGCCGATGCAGTAGTGCGCGCCGGTGCCACCGAAACCCAGGTGTGGGTTGGGATCCCGGGTGATGTCGAACTTCTCCGGCGCGTCGAACACCGTCGTGTCGAAGTTCGCCGAGCTGTAGAACAGGCCGACCCGTTGACCCTCGCGGATCTCGGCGCCGCCCAGGGTGGTGTCCCGCGTCGCCGTGCGCTGGAAGGACATCACCGGGGTGGCGTACCGGACGATCTCGTCGGCGGTGGTCGCCGGCCGGGTTTCCTTGTACAGCTCCCACTGTTCGGGGTTGGTCAGGAACGCGTGCATGCCGTGGGAGATCGCGTTGCGCGTGGTTTCGTTGCCCGCCACGGCAAGCAGCAACACGAAGAAACCGAACTCGTCCGAGCCCAGCCCGTCGCCGTCGATGTCGGCGTGCACGAGCGTGGTGACGATGTCGTCCATCGGGCAGCGTTTGCGTTCCTCGGCCATGTTCCAGGCGTAGCCGAGCAGTTCCGCGGAGGCCAGCTCGGGGTTGACCGAGTACTCCGGGTCGTCGTAGGCGACCATCTGGTTGGACCAGTCGAACACCTTGTGCCGGTCGTCCTGCGGGATGCCGAGCAACTCGGCGATGGCCTGCAGTGGAAGTTCGCACGCCACCTGGGTGACGAAGTCGCCGCCACCCGTGGCCTTCGCGGTGGCCGCGATCCGCTCGGCCCGCTCGGCGAGCTTGTCGCGCAGCCTGCTGATCGCCTTGGGGGTGAAGCCGCGGGAGACGATGCCGCGTACCTTCGAGTGCTGCGGCGGGTCGATGTTGAGCATGATCAGCTGCTGGGCGCGGATCTTGTCCCTGGTCATGTCCCGGTTGAAGCGGATGATCGCGGTGTTCTCCGCGCTGGAGAAGACCTCGCTGTTGCGGGAGACCTCGCGGACCTCCGCGTGCCTGCTCACCACCCAGTAGCCGTCGTCCTCGAAACCGGCGAGACCGTGTGGCTGCGCGTTCCACCACACCGGTGCGGTGGCGCGCAGTTCGGCGAACTCCGCGATCGGGATGCGGTTGGCGTAGAGGTCGGGATCGGTGAAGTCGAAGCCGGCTGGGAGGTGCGGCGTGGCCACCTGATTGCCTCCAGAGCTTACTGGAACACGTTCTACTCGATTGAAACACACGATCTAGTAGTAAGTGAAGTGTGCCTTGCTCGGTCAAGGAACGGGTTCTATTTTGTGGTGATGGGAAATCCGGTGATAGTGGCGGCCGTGCGGACCCCGATCGGCAGGCGCGGCGGTGTCCTGTCCGGACTGCACGCGGCGGAGTTGCTCGGCGCCGCGCAACGTGCCGTGCTCGATCGGTCGGGTGTCGACGCCGAGGTGGTCGAGCAGGTGATCGGCGGCTGCGTCACCCAGGCGGGGGAGCAGTCGAGCAACATCGCCAGGGTCGCGTGGCTGCACGCCGGGCTGCCGGCATCGGCCGGCTGCCAGACCGTGGACGCCCAGTGCGGCTCGGCCCAGCAGGCCATGCACCTGGTCGCCGGGCTGATCTCGGCGGGCGCCATCGAGGCGGGCATCGCGTGTGGGGTCGAGGCGATGAGCCGGGTGCCGCTGCGGTCCAACCTCGGCGTGGACGTCGGGCGGCCCCGGCCGGACTCGTGGTCGATCGACCTGCCCGACCAGTTCGGCGCGGCCGAGCGGATCGCGGTCCGTCGCGGACTGTCCAGAGTGGATCTTGACCGGTTCGGGGAGCGGTCGCAGCGGTTGGCCGCGGCGGCCTGGGAGGCCGGGCACTTCGCCAGCGAGGTCGTGCCGGTCGCCGGGGTCGAGCGGGACGAAGGGCTGCGGGCGACCAGCCTGGACGGGTTGGCCGGGCTGCGGTCGGTCGTCGACGGTGGGCTGCACACCGCGGGCACCTCGTCGCAGATCTCCGACGGGGCCTCGGCCGTGCTGCTGCTGTCCGAGGAGAAGGCGCGTGCGCTGGGGCTGGCGCCGCGAGCCCGGATCCTGGCGCAGTGCCTGGTCGGCGCTGAGCCCTACTACCACCTCGACGGGCCGGTGTTGGCCACCGAGCGGCTGCTGGCCAGGACCGGGATGAAGCTCGGCGACCTGGACCTGTTCGAGGTCAACGAGGCGTTCGCGGCGGTGGTGCTGTCCTGGATGTCGGTGCACGAGCCCGATCCCGACCTGGTGAACGTGAACGGCGGCGCGATCGCGCTCGGCCACCCGGTCGGCGGCACCGGCACCCGGCTGATCACCACCGCGCTGCACGAGCTGGAGCGGCGGGATCGCTCGACCGCGTTGGTCACCATGTGCGCCGGTGGCGCGTTGGCCACCGGGACCGTGCTGGAGAGGTGCTAATCTCAACCAAGCAACTGCTAGGTTAGGCGGTCGCATGGGTGTGTCGAGCAGTCCGGGTGGGCCAGGGATCACGGTGGTGACGATCGACTTTCCGCCGGTCAACGCGCTGCCGGTGCGCGGCTGGTTCGAGCTGGCGGACGCGGTCACCGCCGCCGGGCGCGATCCGGCGACGCGGGTCGTGGTGCTGCGCGCGGCCGGTCGCGGGTTCTGCGCGGGGGTCGACCTCAAGGAGATCCAGCGCGAGGGCGTCATCGTCGAGGCCAACCACGGCTGTCACGCGGCCTTCGGCGCGGTGTACGACTGCGCGGTGCCGGTGGTCGCGGCGGTGCACGGGTTCTGTCTTGGCGGGGGCATCGGGCTGGTCGGCAACGCGGACGTGGTGCTGGCCACCACCGACGCCACCTTCGGGCTGCCCGAGGTCGACCGGGGCGCGCTCGGGGCCGCCACCCATCTGGCGCGGCTGGTTCCCCAACATCTGATGCGGGCCATGTACTACACCGCGACCACGGTCACCGCCGCGCAGCTGCACCACCACGGCTCGGTGTACGAGGTCGTCGAGGCGTCCGAACTGGACGGTGCGGTGGCGAAGCTGGCCGCCGACATCGCGGCGAAGGACGCGCGGGTCATCCGGGCGGCCAAGGCCGCGCTCAACGGGATCGACCTACAGGACGTGCATCGCAGCTACCGGTACGAGCAGGGGTTCACCTTCGAGCTGAACCTCACCGGGGCGGCGGGACAGGCCAGGCAACGGTTCCTGGAGGAGCGGTGAGGGACAAGCGGATGACCGCCGACGAGGTGGTCGGCACGCTCACCGACGGGATGACCGTCGGCATCGGCGGCTGGGGTTCGCGGCGCAAGCCGATGGCGCTGGTGCGCGCGATCCTGCGCTCACCGGTGCGGGACCTGACGATCGTGTCCTACGGCGGCCCGGACGTCGGCCTGCTGTGCGCCGCGGGCAAGGTGCGCGAGGTGGTCTACGGCTTCGTGTCGCTGGACACCATCGCCTACGACCCGTGGTTCCGGCGGGCGCGGGAGTCGGCCTCGGTGTCGGCGCGCGAGCTGGACGAGGGGATGCTCCAGTGTGGACTGCGGGCGGCCGCGCACCGGTTGCCGTTCCTGCCGATCCGGGCCGGGCTCGGCTCCGACGTGCTCACCACGAACCCGGACCTGCGGACCGTGCGCTCGCCCTACGCCGACGGCGAGGAGATGATCGCCATGCCGCCGATCCGGCTGGACGTCGCGCTGGTGCACCTCAACCGGGCCGACCGGCACGGCAACGCCCAGTACCTCGGACCAGACCCGTACTTCGACGACCTGTTCTGTCTGGCCGCGACCAGACGCTATGTCTCCTGCGAGTCCGTTGTGGACACAGCGGAGCTGACAAAACTGGGGCCGCCGCAGTCGTTGCTGCTCAACCGGATGATGACCGACGGCGTGGTCGAGACGCCGAACGGCGCGCACTTCACCAGCTGCGTGCCCGACTACGGCCGGGACGAGGACTTCCAGCGCCGGTACGCCGAGGCGGCCGGCGACGGCTGGTCCTCCTTTGTGGACCGATACCTGGCCGGTAGCGAGGCGGACTACCAGGCGGCGGTGCTGGCATGACCAGGGCCGAGGTGTGTGTCGCCGCGTGTGCCGACCTGTTCCGCGACCAGGGTGAGATCCTGGCCAGTCCCATGGGTCTGGTGCCCGCGCTCGGCGCCCGGCTCGCCCGGCTGACCTTCGCGCCGGACCTGCTGCTGTCCGACGGTGAGGCGACCCTGCTCGACCCGGCGGGGGTGGCCGAGGGCTGGCTGCCCTACCGCGCGGTGTTCGACGTGGTGGCGCACGGCCGCCGGCACGTGGTGATGGGCGCCAACCAGCTCGACCGCCACGGCGGCCAGAACATCTCCTGCATCGGGCCGCACGCGCGGCCGACCAGACAGCTGCTCGGCTTCCGGGGCGCACCGGGCAACACCGTCAACCACCGGACCAGCTACTGGGTGCCCCGGCACACGACCAGGGTGTTCGTGCCGGCCGTGGACGTGGTGTCCGGGGTCGGCTACGACCGCGACGGCGGCCGCTTCCACGACGTGTACCGGGTGGTGACCGACCTGGCGGTACTGGACTTCGGCGGCCCGGCGCACTCGATGCGGTTGGTGTCGGTGCATCCCGGCGTCTCGGTCGCGGACGTGGTGGCCAGGACCGGGTTCGAGCTGGCGATCGACGACGTGGTCCAGACCCGGCTGCCGACCGAGGCCGAACTGCGGCTGCTGCGCGCGGAGCTGGACCCCGCCGGGCACCGTGAGCGGGCGGTGCCCGGCTGATGGACACCGCGTTGACCAGGCTGGTCGGCATCCGGCATCCGGTGGTGCAGACCGGTATGGGCTGGGTCGCCGGCCCGAGGCTGGTGTCCTCGGTGGCCGAGGCGGGTGGCCTTGGCATTCTGGCGTCGGCCACGATGACCATGGCCGAGCTGCGCGCGGCCGTGGCGGAGACCCGGTCGCGCACCACGGCGCCGTTCGGCGTCAACCTGCGCGCGGACGCGCCCGACGCGCCCGGCCGGGTACGGCTGCTGATCGACGAGGGCGTCCGGGTGGCGTCGTTCGCGTTGGCGCCCAAGGAATCCCTGATCGGTCAGCTCAAGGACGCCGGGGTGCTGGTGATCCCGTCGGTCGGCGCGGCCAGGCACGCGCGCAAGGTCGCCGGCTGGGGCGCCGACGCGGTGATCGTGCAGGGTGGCGAGGGCGGCGGGCACACCGGCCAGGTGGCCAGCACGCTGCTCCTACCGTCCGTTGTGGACGCGGTGGACATCCCGGTGGTGGCGGCCGGCGGGTTCTACGACGGCCGTGGGCTGGTTGCCGCGCTGGCCTACGGCGCGGCCGGGGTGGCGATGGGCACCCGCTTCCTGCTGACCGAGGAGAGCACGGTGCCCCTCGCGGTCAAGCAGGCCTACCTGGCGCACGATCTGACCGGCACGGTGGTCACCACCCGCGTCGACGGCATGCCGCACCGGGTGCTGCGCACCGAGCTGGTGTCCTCTTTGGAGCGTTCGGGCCGGCTGGCCGGGCTGGTGCGCGCGGTGCGCAACGCCGCCAGGTTCCGCCGGCACATCGGACAGTCGTGGCCCGGCATGATCCGCGAGGGCATCGCCATGCGCCACGGGCGGGAGCTGAGCTGGTCGCAGGTGCTGATGGCGGCGAACACGCCGATGTTGTTGCGCGCCGGGCTGGTCGACGGCCGCACCGACGCCGGGGTACTGGCCGCCGGTCAGGTCGTCGGGGCCATCGACGACCTGCCGACCTGCGCGGAGCTGGTCGACCGGATCGTGACTGAGGCGGGCGAGATCATCGCCGCGCTCAGCACAGTGCCTTCTCCAGGTCGGTGAGCGACTCCTCCAGCAGGCCGAGCAGGCGTTGCAGGTGGGGGACCGTGCGCCGGCAGCCGGTCAGGCCGAACTCCAGGCTGTCGGCGTAGCTGGTGACCGTGATGTTGAGCGCCTGGCCCTCGTAGGGAATGGACAGTGGGTACACGCCGAGCATCCGCGCGCCGTTCCAGTACAACGGTTTCTGCGGCCCCGGCACGTTGGAGATCAGCACGTTGAACGCGGGCGGGGTGATCGTGGTCATGCCGGGGATGGTGCCGATCGCGAGCGGGATCAACGGGATCGCGCTCAGCGCGGTGACCTGCAGCCTGCTCATGCCGTGGTAGACCTGCTTGCCCCGGCGCATCGAGTCGTGGATGGTGGCCAGCCGGGTGGCCGGGTCGGCGGTGTCGGTGGCCATGTTGCACAGGATCAGGCCGATCGCGTTGCCGCCGAGGGAGCTCTCCGCCGCCTTGCCGGTCCGCAGCGACACCGGGACCGCGGCCACCAGCGGCTTGTCCGGCAGCTGACCGAGGTCGATCATGTACTGGCGCAGCGCGCCCGCGCACATCGCCAGCATGACGTCGTTCATCGTCGCGTCCGCCGCCCGGCCGACGGCCTTGATCCGCTCCAGCGGCCAGCCCTGCGCGGCGAACCGGCGGGCGCCGGTGATCGGCACGTTGAACATCGACTTCGGTGCCTGGAAGGCCAGGGTCGCCGACTGCTCGCGGAAGGCCTCGTTGGCCACCCGTAGCGCCGCCGACCCGAGACCGGCGACGTCCCTGACGAACGAGGACACCGCGCGGAACGGGTCGCCGCCGTCGTCGCGGCGGGGCGCGCGGTCGAAGACGTTGGTCCGGACCGGGGGCGACCACGGCGGGCGCACGCCGAGATCGGCCGGGTCCTCGGACAGCGAGCTCTGCAGCAGGCGTAACGCGGAGACGCCGTCGAGCAGCGCGTGGTGGATCTTGCTGTAGGTGGCGAACCGGTTGCCCTGTAAGCCCTCGATGATGGTGAACTCCCACAGCGGGCGGTGCCGGTCGAGCAGCGTGCCGTGCAGTCGGGAGGTCAGCTCGAGCAGCTCGCGGACCCGGCCGGGACGGGGCAGGCCGGAGTGGCGCACGTGGTACTCGATGTCCAGCTGGTCGTCGTCGGTCCAGGCGAACTGGCCGAGCACGCCGACCGGGCCGCGCGGGCGGCGGCGGAACAGCGGCCGCACGTCCACGATCTCCAGCAGCTGGCGGTGCAGGTCGCTGACGTAGTCGTCGCCGGCGCCGGCCGGCAGCTCGAACAGTTGCAGCCCGCCGACGTGCATGGGATGTTCGCGGGCCTCGGCGAGCAGGAACATCGAGTCCGTCACGGGCATGATCGCCATCGGGCACCTCCTGCGCGTGACACTAGACCCAGAGAGGTCATGGGTGCTGGCTGCTCACCGAGATCACCTCGCCGGTCAGGTAGGAGGCGTAGTCGCTGGCCAGGAAGGCGATGACGGTCGCGACCTCCCACGGTTGCGCGGCGCGACCGAACGCCTCCTGGGAGGCGAGCGTGGTCAACAGCTCCTCGCTGGTGACCTTCGCCAGGAACGGGTGCGCGGCCAGGCTGGGCGCGACCGCGTTCACCCGGATGCCGTGCGCGGCGACGTCCATCGCGGCGCACCGGGTCAGCGCCATCACGCCCGCCTTCGCGGCCGCGTAGTGGGCCTGGCCCTCCTGCGCCCGCCAGCCGACGACCGAGGCGTTGTTCACCACCGCGCCGCCGGTGCCCTGGTCGATCAGGTGCCGCAGGGCCGCCCTGGTGCAGCGCATGGTGCCGGTGAGGGTCACGTCCAGCACCCGGGACCACTCGTCGTCGGTCATGTCCAGCACCGACGCGGTCCCGCCGAGCCCGGCGTTGTTCACCAGCACGTCCAGCTGCCCGAAGTGCCCGACCGTCCCGTCGACCAGCCGCCGCACCTGGTCCTCGACGGTCACGTCACAGCCGATCGCGTGCACCGCGTCCCCGTACTCCGCCGCCAGCCCCGCCGCGGTCTCGGCCAGCCGCCGCTCATGCCAGTCGCTGACCACCACCCGCGCGCCCTCCGTGAGACACCGCCGCGCGGTCGCCGACCCGATCCCCGTCCCCGCCGCGGCCGTCACCACCACGACCTTCCCCACCAGCAATTCCCGCCCCACCGGCTCACTCACCACACCACTCCTCCCAGCTCACCTGCGAGTTTGACGTTCGGGACATGCGAGTTCGGCGCTCCTGACGAACGGGGGTCATGGGCGGGGTTCTCGGGGGAGGCCGAGGGTGCGTTCGGCGATGATGTTGCGCTGGATCTCGTTCGAGCCGCCGTAGATGGTGTCCGCGCGGCTGAACAGGAACAGCCGTTGCCACTCGGTCAGCTCGCCGTCGGGGGCGACCAGGCCGGCCGCGCCGAGGACGTCCATGGCCAGCTCGCCGAGCGAGCGGTGCCAGGTCGCCCAGACCAGCTTGGTCACCGACGCCTCGTCGCCGGTGCCGCCGATCGTGCGCCTGGCGTGCGCGCCCATCACCTCCAGGCCGAGATACGCCCTGGCCAGCCGGTCGCGCAGCAACGGGTCGGCCAGCACCCCGGTCGACCTGGCCAGCTCGATCAGCGCGTCCAGCTCCCGCCGGAAGCCGACCTGCTGGCCCAACGTCGACACCCCGCGCTCGAACCCCAGCGTGCGCATCGCCACCCGCCAGCCGTCCCCCGGCTCGCCGACCACCAGGTCGGCGGCCGTGCGGGCGTCGTCGAAGAACACCTCGTTGAACTCCGACCCGCCGGTCAGCTGCTCGATCGGGCGCACCGTCACCCCCGGCTGGGACATCGGCACCAGCAGGTACGACAACCCGGCATGCCGCACGGACCCCGGTGTCGTGCGCGCCAGCACGAAGCACCACTGCGCCACGTGCGCCAGCGAGGTCCACACCTTCTGCCCGTTGAGCACCCACTCCCCGTCACGCGGCCGAGCGGTGGTGGACACCGACGCCAGGTCCGACCCCGCACCCGGCTCCGAGTACCCCTGGCACCACAGCTCGTCGACCGTCCGGATCGGCGGTAGGAACCGCGCCCGCTGCGCCGGTGTGCCGATGGCGATCAGCGTCGGCCCGAGCAGCTCCTCGCCGATGTGGCTCACCCGCGCGGGCGCCGCGGCGTTGGCGTACTCCTCGTGGAACACCACCTGGTGCTCGAGGTCGAGGCCGCGTCCGCCGTGCTCGACCGGCCATCCGAGGCAGGTCCAGCCGGCGGCGGCCAGGTGCCGGTCCCAGGCCAGCCGCTCGGGGAAGGACTCGTGTTCGCGCCCCGGTCCGCCGAGCCCGCGCAGTGCCGCGAACTCGCCGGAAAGGTTGTCGCCCAGCCATTCGCGCACCGTCGCGCGGAACTCCGCGAGGCCCATGAGGTGTTACCCTACCAAGCAATTGCTTTGGAGGTGGTGGACGTGCCGGAGGAGGTTGTCCGTTACGACCGCGACGGCCCGATCGCGACCGTGACGATGAACCGCCCGGAGTACCGCAACGCGCAGAACTCGGCGATGACCTACGCCATCGACAGCGCGTTCACCAGAGCGGTGAACGACGACGAGGTCAAGGTCATCGTGCTCGCCGGCGCCGGCAAGCACTTCTCCGCCGGCCACGACATCGGTACGCCCGGCCGGGACGTCGACACCAGCTTCGAGCGCCGCGCCGTGCAGTGGTGGGACCACGTCGGCCGGCCGGGCGGCGACGGGCGCTACGCCCGCGAGCTGGAGGTCTACCTCGGCATGTGCCGGCGCTGGCGGGAGATCCCCAAGCCGACCATCGCCATGGTGCACGGCGCGTGCATCGCGGGCGGGCTCATGCTGGCCTGGGTGTGCGACCTGATCGTCGCCGCCGAGGACGCGTTCTTCGCCGATCCCGTGGTGGCGATGGGCATCCCGGGCGTGGAGTACTTCGCCCACCCGTGGGTGCTCGGGCCGCGCGCGGCCAAGGAGTTCCTGTTCACCGGCGACCGGTTCGACGCCAACCGGGCACTGGAGCTGGGCATGGTGAACCGGGTCGTGCCGCGCGACCAGCTCGTCGAGCAGACCACGGCGCTGGCCGGGCGGATCGCGCGGATGCCGAGTTTCGGCCTCGCGCTGACCAAACGCGCGGTCAACCAGGCCGAGGACCAGATGGGGCTGCGCAACGGTATGGAGTCGGTCTTCGGCCTGCACCACTTCGCGCACGCGCACAACGCCGAGACCTCGACCGACTCCCTCGCCGGCCTGGACGCGCGCGCCATGCGGGACCGCCCGTGACCGAGAACCGCAGCGAAGGGTCCCTTCACTGCACGGCGTTCCGGGCGGAGGTGCGGGGGTGGTTGGCCGAGAACGTGCCGGCGGAGGCGTTGCCGGCTATGGATACCGAGGCGGGGTTCGCGGCGCATCGGCGGTGGGAGCGGCGGCTCGCTGACGCTCGGCTGTCGGCGGTGTCCTGGCCGGCGGAGTACGGCGGCCGGGACGCCACGCTGCTCGAGTGGCTGGCCTTCGAGGAGGAGTACTGGGCCGCCGGGGCGCCGGCCAGGGTCAGTGGCAACGGCATCGCGCTGCTCGGGTCCACGCTGCTCGCCAACGGCACACCTGAACAGCGCCAACGCATCCTGCCCAGGATGGCGCGCGCCGACGACATCTGGGCCCAGGCCTGGTCGGAGCCAGAGGCCGGCAGCGACCTCGCCGCGGTCCGGAGCCGGGCCACCAGGACCACCGACGGCTGGGTCCTCAATGGACAGAAGACCTGGAGTTCCCGGGCGGCCTTCGCCGACCGCGCCTTCGGCCTGTTCCGCGACGACCCGAGCGCGCAGCGCCACCGAGGGCTCACCTACCTGATGTTCGACCTGCGCGCCCCCGGCGTGACCGTCCGCCCGATCCCGCAACTGGACGGCACCCCCGGCTTCGCCGAGATCTTCCTCGACGGCGTGTTCGTCCCCGACCAGGACGTGATCGGCGAGCCGGGCGACGGCTGGCGGGTGGCGATGAGCACGGCCGGCAACGAACGCGGCCTCACCCTGCGCAGCCCCGGCCGCTTCCTGGCCACCGCGCGACGCCTGGTCGAGCTGTGGCAGACCCGCCAGGACCCCGCGCTGCGCGACCGCGTGGTGGACGCCTGGATCGGCGCGCGCGCCTACCACCTCTACACCCTCGACACGATCAACCGCCTCGCCGAGGGCGGCACCCTTGGCGCGGAGGCCAGCCTCAACAAGGTCTTCTGGTCCGAACTGGACATCGCGCTGCACGAGACCGCGCTCGACCTGCTCGGCCAGGACGCCGAACTGGACTCCGGCTGGCGCGCGGGCCACCTGTTCGCCCTCGCCGGCCCGATCTACGCCGGTACCAACGAGATCCAGCGCAACGTCATCGCCCAGCGACTGCTCGGCCTGCCACGGGGCGACCGATGAACGACGAGCGGCGCCAGCTGGCCGCGAGCGTGCACGACCTGCTCACCGACGCCGATGTGCCGGCCGTGACCAGATCCTGGGCCGCTGGCGACTCCGCGCCCGGCCGCGAGCTGGTGGCCAGGATGGCGAAGGTCGGGGTCTGCGGCCTGGCCGTGCCGGCCAGGTTCGGCGGTCTCGGCGCCGGTCCGGCCGAGCTGGCGGTGGTCTTCGAGGTACTCGGCCGGCACGCGGTGCCCGGCCCGCTCGTCGAGTCGTTCGCCGTCGTGCCGGCGATGGTCGGCGGGCTGCCCGTCGCCGAGGAGTTGTTGCCCAGCCTGGTCGAGGGCGCGCTGGCGACCGCCGCGCTCCCGCCACACGTGCCGACCGCGCTGGACGCGGACACCGCGACCACGGTCCTCGTGCACGCCGGCCAGGAGGTCTACACAGGACTGCCCGGTGACCGGCTGGACTCCGTGGACGCCACCAGACGGCTGTTCCAGGTCGACCGCGCGGAGTCGCTCGGCGTGGCCGGCGACGCGTTCGACCTCGGGGTGCTGTGCGTCGCGGCCCAGCTGCTCGGCCTCGGGCGCGGCATCCTCGACCAGGCGAGCGCCTACGTCCGATCCCGGCGGCAGTTCGGCCGGCCGGTCGGCCAGTTCCAGGCCGTCCAGCACCAGCTGGCGAACGTGTTGGTGGCACTGGAGTTCGCCCGCCCGCTGGTGCACGACGCGGCGACCACGTTGGCGCCACTGGACATCTCGGCCGCCAAGGTCGCCACCGCCGAGGCCGCCTACCTGGCCGCCCGCACCGCGCTCCAGGTGCACGGCGCGATCGGCTACACGCTGGAGTACGACCTCGGCCACCGGCTGACCAAGGTGCGCGCACTGCGCGAGGCGTGGGGCACCCGGTCCTGGCACCGCGCCCGAGTCCTCGACAAACTCACCGGCGAACTCACTCCGCGCGCGAGTCGATGACGACCTGGCCGTTCTCCCTGGTGACCCGCACCTGCCGTTTCAGCTGTTGGGAGCCGTCGCCGGTGGTGTAGGTGACGTCCACCGGCACGTTCAGCGAGCCGTCCGCGTTCGGCGTGACCCCGTTGGCGTTCTTCGAGCTGACGTTGGTGTACTGCGACCAGTACTCGGTGAACGCCGCCTGGTCACCGAACTGGGCCTTCGCGTTGGAGGACAACATGTTCCAGCGCAGGGCCGGGTTGGCGAAGTTGTTGTAGTAGTCGATCACCTTCTGCCCGCCCTCGGTGTAGGCGATCGGTGCGCTCGGCGGGATCGGTTGCGGGGTCGGTGTCGGCTCCGCGGTGTCCGACGGCTTCTCGTCCGGTGCGCTGCTCGACGTCACGGGCGGCTGGCCCTGCGGCGGCGGCTCGGGGTCGTCCGACGAGTTGATCAGCAGCACGGTCACGACCGCGGTGGCCAGGACGAGCACCGCGGCGACCGCGACGATCATCAGGTTGCGCTGCGGCTTGGGCGGCGGGGCCGGTCGGATCGGGGCCGCCGCCGATGGCATCGGCAGCGCGGCGGTGGCGGTGGCCGGTGTGGGGATGGCCGTGACCGGCCGAGGCGGGGTCGGCGGTGGGGTCGGCGCGGCCGGCGCGGTGGCCGGTGCGGACTTGACCGCCGCCAGCGCGGTGACCGCCTCGCGCATGCTCGGTCTGCTCGACGGGTCGGTGCGCATCAGCGTGGTCAGCGTGCCGGCCAGCGGCCCGGCGTTGCGTGCCGGCGGCACGTTGCCGGAGGCGACCGCGTGCAGCAGCGCCAGCGGGTTGGTGTTCGTGCCGAACGGTGGCTTGCCCTCGACCGCGTGGTAGAGCGTCGAGCCGAGGGAGAACACGTCCGAGGCCCTGGTCGGATCCTCGCCACGGGCGATCTCCGGCGCGAGGTAGGCCGGGGTGCCGGCGATCCCGGTCTGGGTGGTCACCGTGCCCTCGTCGAGTGCCTTGGAGATGCCGAAGTCGGTGATCTTCACCGTGCCGTTCTCGGCGATCAGGATGTTGCCCGGCTTGACGTCGCGGTGCACGATGCCCACCGCGTGCGCGGCGGCGAGCGCGGAGGCGGCCTGGGCGCCGATCTCGGCGACCTCGTGCGGCGGCAGCGTGCCGCGCTCGGCGAGGACCGCCGACAGGCTGTGCGACGGCAGGAACTCCATCACCAGGCACGGGTCGCCCTCGTGCTCGGCGACGTCGAACATGGCGATGGCGTTTCGGTGTTGTAGGCGGGCGGCGATCCGCGCCTCCCGCATCGCCCGCCTGCGGGTCTCCCCGGAGTTGGTGTCGGACAGCGCGTAGCGGACCACCAGATGTTTGATGGCCACCGTGCGACCGAGGCGCTGGTCCTCGGCCTTCCACACCACGCCCATCGCGCCGCTGCCGATCTGTTCCTGCAACCGATAACGGCCGGCGATCACTGAACCCTTCTCGATCAGGAACTCCTCGTGTCCATGCTGCGCCCGACCCCGACCCGCTAGGGAGGATATCGAACTCACCTGATCGTGCGGCGCACTATGCATACCAAGCAAGTGTTTGGTTAGATGGATCGTATGCGGTTGACCGAGGACCAGGTGGCGTTCCGTGCCGTCGTACGCCGGTTGTTGGCCGCGTCACCCGCTGACCTGTGGTCGCGGCTGGTCGAGCTCGGCGCGCCGGCGCTGACCGTGCCGGCCGAGCACGGCGGCCTCGGCGCCGGCCTGGCCGAGGTGCACGTCGTGCAGTACGAGCTCGGCCGCACCATCGCCGCGACGCCGATGCTGTCCTCGGTGCTCGCCACCTCGGCGCTGCCGCCGGGCGACCTGCTGGCCGCCGTCGCGGCCGGCACCACCGTGGCCGCGCTGGCCTGGTCGGAGCCTGACGGCCGATGGTCGGGCTGCGCCACCGCGTGCCCGGACGGCACGCTGACCGGGCACGCCGCCTACGTGCTCGACGGGGACACCGCCGACACGCTGCTGGTGGTGGCCGCGACCGGGGACGGCCCGGCGCTCTACCAGGTGGATCCGACGACCGTGCGGCGCACGCGCACGCCGGCGATGGACCACACCCGCACCCTCGCCGAGGTGGTCCTGGACCGCACGCCGGGGGTCCACCTCGGCCCGTTCGACGCCGCGCGGGTCCGGGACGTGGCATGCGCGGCGCTGGCCTCCGAACAGGCGGGCACGGCGGCCAGATGCCTGGAGCTGACCGTCGAGCACACCATGCGGCGAGTCCAGTTCGGTCGCCCGATCGGCGGGTTCCAGGCGCTCAAGCACCGGATGGCCGACCTGCACGTGCTGGTCGAGACCGCGGCGTCGGCCGCGCTCGCGGCGGCGACCGCCGGACCGGCCGACCTGCCGGCCCGCGCGGCGGCGGCCAAGGCCTACTGCGCGGAGGCGCTGCGCACGGTGGCCGGCGAGATAATCCAGCTGCACGGGGGCATCGCGATCACCTGGGAGCACGACGCACACCGGTACTTCAAGCGCGCGCACGGCGGCGCGCAGCTGTTCGGCGCGCCGTCGACCTACATCGACCGCCTGGCCACCCTGGCCGGTTTCTAATGCCCTGAATGAGGCATTCAGGACGTTCAGCGTCCCCAATGCCTCATTCAGGGCTTGTGCGATCCTGTCAGCGTAGCGAGGGGACTACCCTCCGTGGCTTTCGTCGGTCACCATGGAGGCATGGCGCCAGCTCAGCGCGGGGACGACGAGTTTTTCAGCCAGCTGGGGTACCTGCTCAGCGGAGACCACGACCGGGCGGCGCGGCTGGTGCGGGCTGCCCGGTCCTCGCCGGGCGGGTCTCCGGTGGCCGCCCTGGTCCAGGAGTTCCTCGCCGATCCGGGCGAGGGGCACGGGCGCGACGACGTGCCCGAGTTGGCCGGGTTGCCGCCGCGCCGGCGGGCGGCGGTGGTGCTGCGGTACTGGGCCGGGCTGTCGGCCGCCGAGGTCGCCTGGACGCTGCGGTGCACCGAGGCGGAGGTCGACGAGCCGGGCGACTGGTCGCCGGCGGCGTTGCGGACGGTGGCCGCCGAGGCCGTTGGCGGGCGTCGGCGGCGACGGTTGCGCGCGGTGGCGGTCGCGGTCGGGGTGCTGGTCGCGGCCGGGGTGTTCGCCACCATGCTCAGCGCGGGCTCGACGGAGTCGGCCCCCGAGGCGGCGGTGTCCCGGCCGCCGTGGACCGCGCCCGCGGACGGGCGGCTGACCACACTGGCGCCCGGCTCGGGGGCGGTGGTGATCGACGCGCGGGCGCGGAAGCTGACCGAGCAGCTGACCACGGTCGTCGACCGGGAGTTCCCGGAGCTGACGAAGGTCCGGGCCGGACCGTCCGGGCCGATGACCGGGTACACGGTGCGCCCGCCGCTGGAGTTCTACACCCGGGCCGAGACCTATCCGCCGGACACCTACTTCGCCCAGGCGATCGTCGACGCGCACGGCAAAGGAGTGTTGGTACTGCTGGAGTTGCGCCGGCAGGTGGTCGAGGAGCAGGGGTGGCAGCCGTGCCGGCCGGAGTTCGAGCAGGACTGCGTCTACCGGGAGTTCCCCGACCGGACGCGGGCGGTGGTCGAGGGCTACCTGGACCCCGGTTCGCGCGATGTCGTCCGCAGGTTGACGTCGTTGCGGCCGGACGGGACGCTCGCGCGGGTCACCGCCTACGGGTCGCCGATCAGCGTGGCGGAGTTGTTCCGGTTCGCGCTGGTGTTCACCTGGTGACGGGTGTCTACCGGTCGAACCAGTCCAGCACCAGCCGGGCCACCTCGGCTGGCCGTTCCAGATGCATGAAGTGGCCGGCGTCCTCGAGCACCGCGATCTCCGACCCGGGCGCCAGTCCCTGCTGGGTGAACCACTTCGTGTCGATGCACCCGTCGTCCGCGCCGGCGAGCAGCAGCATCGGCGCCGGCGCGGGGGCCTCGGTGCGCACGGCCAACCCGGCCAGCACCGGATCGTGCAGGCTGGTGTCGAAGTTCCCCCGGTAGATCCGCAACGCGTTGCCCGACAGCACCGGATCGCCGTACAGCGCGTGCACCCGCGCGCGATGCGCCCCCAGGTCCGTCAGCCCGGGCGACCAGGTCGCCCACAGGTAGTCGATCAGTGCGCGGTCGGCCGCCAACATCTGCTCGGGGATGCCGGGCAGCTGGAACAGGAACATGTAGAACAGCTGCCGCAACTGCGCGGGGTCGGTGAACATCGCGCTCATCGCGGCCGGTGCCGGTACCGCCCCGGTCGCGGCCCGGCGCACCAGCTCCGGCCACGCGGCCGCGACCCGGTGCACGACACCGGCGCCGATGTCGTGCCCGAACAGGTCGACCGGCGGGCCGAGTGCCTTGGCGACCGCCGCGCCGTCGGCGGCCAGGGTGAGGCCGTCGGCGTAGGTCAGCTCGTTCGCGGTGGCCGGGTGATGCCCGCGCAGGAACGGCGCGACGACTCGGCGGCCGGCGGCCACCAGGTGTTCGGCGAGCGGGCCGAAGGTCGCCGGATGGTCGGGAAAACCGTGCCAGCACACGACAACCGGCCCGTCTCCGGCCGCGAGTGCCGGGAAGGCGAGCCGGTCGGTCTCGATGACGATGTCCTCGAAATCCATGTGGCGATCCTACGGTCCCACGGCGCCGCCACGCCGTGGGACCGTGGGGGATTTACCGTACGCCGACCGGTTCCGCCACGCGGAGCTCGTCGGCGTTGTGCACCGAGATGCCGTCACCGGTGAAGGTGTCGGTCACCGCGAAGGTGCCGGGAACCCGTAGCAGCAACGACATCCGCCAGGTCGACACCGCGCCGGCGGCCACCGCGGCGTCGGTGACGACGGTGCCGGTCAGCGCGCCCGCTTCCCGGGTGAGCGCCACCCGTTGCCAGGTGTTGCCGACCCGCAGCCGAAGCACGACGTCCTTTGGCGCCAACGCTTCCGCCGCCTCGACCCGGACCGTCCAGGACATCGGGCCGGAGTCGGCGGTGCCGCTGTTGGTCGCCGTCACGTCGTACTGCGTGTGCACGCCGACCGGGAACGCCCCCCGAGTGTCCGAAATGGACACATCGGGAACCGCGGGCTCGCCGACCCGCAGGGTGGCCTCGGCGGTGATGTCCCCGGAGTAGCCGCCGGTGTCCACGTCCAACGACAACCGGTAGGCGCCGTCCGGCGCGTCCGGATCGACGGTGAACGTGTACGGCTGGGCGTTCCAGTTGACCGAGCCGGCGCGTACCGGCGTCCCGTTCGGGTCGAACAGGCGCAGGATCGGCTTGAACTCGTTGGGTGCCGCCGCGCGGACCAGGCCCTCGACATCCTCCAGCTTGGCCCGCTCCGGCAGGGACAGGAACGGCCGCACGTTCGACGCGATCACCGTGGCGAACGGCAGGCCGTGCGCGTCGGTGACCGACCAGTCCACAGTGGCCGTGCCGTCGTCGCTGACGGCCACGTCACCGAGCGACACCGAAGCCGGGCCACCGAAGGAGAAACTGGTGTCGAACGGGTCGACCCAGTCCAGGCCGCCGACGATCCTGCTCGGCAGGAACCAGTCCTGCTCGAGGTAGTGCACCTCGTGCACGGTGACCGCCTCGTACCGGTCCAGGCTCGCGATCAGCGTGCCCGGCTGGTAGCGATACCCGTGCGGCGCGATGGTCGCCGGGCGCAGGAACACCGAACCGGTGTGCCGCGCGTCGGCGGCCGCCAGCTCGATGTCGGCACGCACGGCGAAGTCATCGCCGATGCCACTGGTGGCCGCGGCTCCGGTGGCGAGCACCCGGGGCGCGAACGTGATCGCCTCGTCGTCGATCACGGTGATCTGCCGGTGCAGCAGGTAGGCGTCACCGCCGTCGGCCGGTGTCGGTTTGCGCACCACCAACGTGTAGCGGCCGACCGGATCCGGAATCTCGAACGAGAGCTTGCCATCCGCGCCGGTCGTGCCAAGTGGACGGACGGTCTCGCCGCTGACCAGCTCGACGGTCGCGCCGGCCAGCGGTCCGACCGCGGCCGCGCCCGGGGCGCTCGCGGTCACCGCGGCCAGGTCGACCTTCGGCGCCCGCACCCGGAACGATCCGGTGAGGTTGCCGACCTGGACGCTGAACGTGCCGAGCGCGTCCGGGTCGACGGTCCAGGTCAGCGTCCTGGACACGCCGGGGTTGAGCTGCACCGGGGTGGTCGCCTCGACCGCGCCGCCGACCAGCAGCGTGGCGGTGTAGGTGCCGGCGGCGGTGCCGACGTTCTTCACCTGCGCCGAGACCGTGACGTTCTCGCTGGCCTTCACCACACCGGGCGACACGCGCAGGTCGTGCAGCGCGAAGTACGGCTGGTCCGGTTGTGGCGCCGGGGATGCCCAGGTGATCGCGTTGAGGAACAGGTCGGTGGCCGCCGGGGTCCAGTCGGCCGGGCCGCGGGTCGCCGAGATCCCGTGCGTGGACAGCAACACGTGCCGGTTGTTGGCCCGCTGGTCGATGCCGATGCCACCACCGAGCACCCCGTCCGCGGTGCGGCCGAGGCTGCCGATGGTCTGCCGGCCATCGCCGTCGTAGCCGTCGAACCAGGCGACCCACTTGGCCTGCGTGCTGTTGTCGATCACGATCCGGTCGCCGACGGCGTGCCCGGCCAGCAGCGGGTGTTCGGCGGTGACCTCGTAGTAGGACTCGGCCGAGCCGCTGGCGGTGCTGCTGCCGTACGCGGCTGGCTGGCCGGTGTGCTCGGACAGTTGCTTGATGCCGTTGCCGGAGCCGAACGCGTGGTCGGTGAAGATCACGCCGGTGCCGTTGGCATCGGTGGCGTTCAGGAAGGCCTGGAACCGTGCCTGGTCGTAGTCGATGCTCAGCGTGCCGTAGCCGAGCAGCACGGTCTTGTGCCGCGCGGCCTCCGCCAACTCGTCCCAGCCGTAGATCACCGACGCGATGCCGCGCGGCTCGAACACGACGTCCTGGTACTGCGTTGCCCTGGTCGCCGAACTGTCCACAATGGCCACCGTCTCGGCTGGTCGGCCGAAGGTGAAGTTCGCGGTGGTCGCCTGGCCGGCGGTCACCGTGAGGTCGACCGGCTCCGGTTCCCGGAACGCGGAATGCGCCGCGGCGACCTGGTAGTCGCCCGCCGGCACCCCGGTGATCGTGTAGCCGCCGCCGGTTCCGGTCACCGCGGACAGGTCGGCCGGCACGCCGAGCACCTTCACGGTGACGCCGGGGATGCCGGTGCCCGACACGTCCAGGGTCGCCGTGCCGGTGATCTGGCCGCTCGGCTGCGCGGTCAGCGCGATGTCCGCCGTGGCAAAGGAACCAGCCACGACCTCCACGCTGGCCGAGGCGCCGTCCTGGTAGCCGAAGGACTTCGCGGTGACGGTGTAGGTGCCCGGTTCGAGTCTGCTGACGAACGTGCCGTCGGCACCGGTGGTCGATCCCCGGCCGCCGGGGTCGATGGTGAGCGAGGCGTTCGCCACCGGTGCGCCGGTGGCCGCGTCGGTGACCGTCCCCTGTAGACCGGAGTTCAGCGCGACGTACCGGACGGCCTCGAAGGCGTTGATCCGGCCGGCGCCGTAGCGGGTGTCCGGTGGCGCGGTGGCGTACCGGTCCTCCCAGAAGCCGGTGTCGGCCAACACATCCAGCGTTTCGGCGACCGGCAGGTCGCCGGCGGCCGAGAGCATCAGCGCGACGACGCCCGCGGTGTGCGGGGTGGCCATCGAGGTGCCGGACAGCGTGCGGTAGCCGCCGCCGGGCGAGGCCGAGTACACGTCCGCGCCAGGCGCGGAGATGTCCGGCTTGACCCAGGTCTCCGGCCACTCCGCCGGCGGGTCGGTCCACTGGTTCTTGCGTACGACGCCGCCGCAGGAGAACGACGCGACGTTGTCGGACACGTCGGTGGCGCCGACGCCGACCGCCTCGAACACGTTGCCCGGGCTGCCGGTGCCGCCGGTGGCGCAGTTGTTGCCGATGGCGAAGGCGGGGAAGATGCCGGCCGCGCGCATCGCCCTGGTCGGGGCGATCATCTCCTGGTGGAAACCGTTGGCGCCCAAGGACATGTTCACCACGTCGGCGGGCCGTCCCGCCGGGTTGCCGGCCGCGTCGGTCGGCGCGACCGCCCACTGCATGCCGGCGGCGACCTGGGCGAACGAGCCACTGCCGCCGGGGATCACGATGCCGTGCATCAGTTCCGCGGCGGGGGCGACGCCGATCGCGGTGCCGGAGGTCGCGGCGCCGTGGATGGTGCCGGAGACGTGGGTGCCGTGGTAGGCGGAGTCATGTGGGTTCGAGGCGACCAGTCCGCCGGTGGCGTTGAACTCCATCCAGCCACCGGGGTGCTGGGGGTCGCTCGGGTCGTCGGTGACCATCTTGCCGGCGAGGTCGGGGTGGCTGATGTCGACGCCGGTGTCGAGGGTGGCGACCCGGACGCCGGAGCCGTTGACGCCGAGCTCGTTCCAGACCCGGTCGGCCTCGATCTTGTCCAGGCCCCAGGTCAGCTCCGCGTTGGGGGCGACATCGGTGGCGCCCGGCGTCGGTGCCGGTGCGGTGAGCTCGAAGTTCGGGATGAGACGTTGTACGCCGGGCGCGTCGGCGAGCGCGTTCACGGCGTCGGTGCTGGCGGGGAACTCGACCAGCAGCATGTTGGTGATCCAGAAGCGGTTGACCACGGTGGCGGTCTCGCCGATCGACGCGACGACCTCGGCCTGCGTGCCGGCGGCGTGGTCGCGGAGGGTGGCCAGGACGTCGTCCCGATCGCCGCCGAGCTCGGGGGCGTTGGACAACATCATCAGGGCCTGTACGGGTGCGCCATCCTCGGCGGCCTCGACCTGAGCGATCAGCTCGGGCGCGATCTGGGCGGTGGCGGGGGTTTCCGGTTGGAAGGCGGGGGCGATGGTGACGAACAATCCTGCCGCGGCGGCGATTGCCACCCAGGGTCTGGCCGCGCTACGCGGCCAGGGTCTGTTGACGGATGAGCGGGGCATGCAAGCCTCCTCCAGAGCGAAATTTTCGCTCTCTTGAGGATGGTTGTAATTTGCCCACACCGTCAATGCCCTGCATGGGCTATCACCGCAGGTCCGTCTGCCGCCGAGGGACAGTTGTCGCCGGCACCCACGTGTCGGGAAGTGGTGGACTCCCGCGGTCAGCGGGTGGTAATGGAGAAGTCGTGGCCCCACAAGGAGACCGCGGTGCTCTCGCGCGCGATCCAGGACTCGTCCTCGACCTGGCGGCCCTCGCAGCCGAACTCGACGTCGAAGCCGCCGGGGGTCTTCATGTAGAACGAGAGCATCAGGTCGTTCACGTGCCGGCCGAGGGTCGCCGACATCGGCACCTCGCGGCGCAGGGCGCGGTCGTGGCACAGGCCGACGTCGTCGGTCGACTCGACCTCGACCATCAGGTGCACGATGCCCGACGGGGTCGGCATCGGGAGGAACGCCAGGCTGTGGTGGCGGGGGTTGCAGCCGAAGAACCGCAACCAGGCCGGCTCGCCGTCGGCCGGGCGGCCGACGAGCTGTGGCGGCAACCGCATCGAGTCCCGCAGCCGGAAACCGAGGACGTCACGGTAGAAGGCCAACGCCTCCGCGTCGTCCCGTGTGGACAGTACGACATGCCCGAGCCCCTGCTCACCGGTGACGAACCGGTGTCCGTAAGGGGAAACCACCCGCCGGTGTTCGAGTGCCGCGCCGTGGAACACCTCGAGGGTGTTGCCGGACGGGTCCTCGAAGGTGATCATCTGGTCGACCCGGCGGTCCGCGTGCTGCTCTGGCGTCCCTTCCTTGTAGGGCACGCCGGCGGCTTCCAGCCGCCCGCAGACCTCACCGAGTTCGGCGACATGCGCGACCTCCCAGCCGGAGGCCGCCAGCCGGTCGGTTTCCCCCGGCAGGATCACCAGCCGCGCGGGGAAGTCGTCCATCCGCAGGTACAGCGCGTCCTGGTTGGGGCCCTTGCCCTCGACCATGCCGAGGACCTTGAGGCCGAACTCCCGCCACCGTGCGACGTCGGTCGCCTCGATGCGCAGGTAACCCAGCGACCGGATGCCCATCACTCACCTCCGAGGAAGTCCAGGACAAGTCGGTTGAACTCGGCGAACCGCTCCAGCTGCGCCCAGTGTCCACATCGGCTGAACACGTGCAGCTGGGCGCGCGGGATCGTTTTGAGGGCAACGAGTGCGCCGTCGAGCGGGTTCACCCGATCCTCCCGGCCCCAGATCAGCAGCACCCGCTGGCGCAGCCGATGGGCCTCGCGCCAGAGCATGCCCTGCTCCGGGTGCGCGGCGAAGGAGGCGCCCATGGCGGCCATCGCCGCGATGGCCCCCGGGTCGGCGGCGTTGGCGTACCGTTCGTCAACGAGCTCGTCGGTGACCAGAGCCTGGTCGTGCACCAGGGTGCGCAGGAAGCTCGCGAGCTTCTCCTTGCTCGGCCCGGGCGGCGCGGCGAACTGGTAGAGCCGTTTGATGCCCTCGGTCGGGTCGGGGGCGAACACCGAGAGGTTCAGCCCGCCAGGGGCCATGAGCACGAGCCTGCCCGCGCGGTCGGGATGGTCGAGCGCGAGGCGGACCGCGGTGCCGCCGCCGAGTGAGTTGCCGACCACGTGCGCCCGCTCGATGCTGCGCTCGTCCAGCAGCCGCACGAGCGCGTCGGCGGCGAAACCGTAGTACTGCTTGGTGATCGCGGGCCGGTCGGAGTCGCCGTAACCCGGCTGGTCGACCAGCAGCGTGCGGAACCGCTTGGCGAACACGGGCAGGTTGGGTCCGAAGTTGCTCCACCCGGAGGCGCCCGGCCCGCCGCCGTGCAGCAGCACCAGGGCCTCGCCGGTGCCCTGTTCGTAGTAGTGCAGCCGAAAACCACCGACGTCGACGTTGTCTTCCCTCAGATCCACGCGTCCTGCACCTTCAGTTCGAGCTGTGCCTGGCCGTACATGGCGAGTGCCTTCTCCGGGTCGTTGATCGCGTGCACCCGGCCGGCGTGCGCGTCGCGCCAGAACCGCTGGATCGGCGTGCCGGCCTTCAGCGCGCGGCCGCCAGCGCTCTCGAAGAGCCGGTCGACGGCGGCGATGGCCGAGCTGGTCGCGTTGACCTGGTCGCGCCGGGTGCGAACCCGAAGGGGGAACGGGATCTTCTCGCCGGCGGTGGCCAGTTCCATCTGCTGGTCGAGGTTCCGCTCGATCTGGAGCACCGCGGCATCGATCTTGCTTGCCGCCTCGGCGATGCGCACCTGGTTGAACGTGTCCTCCGCGGCCCGGCCGCCGGTCGAGGCGCGTACCCGCGCGCGGGTGTGCTCGACGTAGGCGTCGTAGGCGCCCTGCGCCATCCCGACCACCGGCACCGAGATCGAGCAGGAGAACACCGAGGCGAACGGCAGGCGGTAGAGCGGGCCGGGGTTGACGGCCTGGCCGGGTCCCTGGCAGCGCCCGGTCTCGGTGAACGAGAGGGTGCGGTACTCCGGCACGAAGACCTTGTCGACGATGATGTCGTTGCTTCCGGTGCCCCGCAGGCCGATCGTGTCCCAGACGTCGTCGATCGCGTAGTCCGCGCCGGGGAGCAGGAAGGTGCGGAAGTCGGTCGGGTTGCCATCGTCGTCGAGCACGAGGCCGCCGAGCAGCACCCAGTCCGCGTGGTCGCAGCCGGAGGAGAACGACCAGCGTCCGGTGAACTGGAAGCCGCCGTCGACCGGGGTGGCCCGGCCCATCGGTGCGTAGGAGGAGGAGACGAGCGTGTCCTCGTTCTCGGCCCAGACCTCTTGCTGGGCACGGTCGTCGAACAGCCCCAACTGCCACGGGTGGCACCCGAGCACGGCGGCGACCCACCCGGTCGAGCCGCAGGCGCCGGCGATGTCGCGGACGGCGCGGTAGAAGAGGTTGGGATGGGACTCGAGGCCGCCGTAGCGGATCGGCGCCAGGAGCCGGAAGAACCCGGTCTGGCGGAGGGTCTTGATCGACTCCTCGGAGACGCGCCGGGCGTCCTCGGTGTCCTGCGCGCGGTCGCGGAAGGCGGGGAGCAGTTCCCGGACGTTGGCGAGCACCTGTTCGGTCACGTGACGAGACTAGAACACGTTCTTGTTTTTGTCGAATGTTGCCCTGTGGACAACCTGTGGACAACCATTTTGCGTTCGTCCGGAGCTCGTGCAAGATTGGCGGCGCAGCTGATCGAAAGGGGGGTCCGCATGACGGAGTCCGTTGAACTCCACGAGCGACTGGCGCGCGTGGAACGGAAGGTGGACGAGCCGGTCAGGACCGGATCACCGAGCTGTTGACGAAGCATCTCGACGGGTCGGTCGGAGGCGAAGCATGAGCTGACCGCTCAGCTCGCGAGATCGGCCTGAGCCTGTCCCGCGTGGCGGCCCGCTCTCCGGCCGGAGAACACACAGTCCGCCAGTGACAGGCCGCTCACATACGAGTTGGCGCACACGCCGACGGCGTTGCGGCCAGCGGCATACAGCCCCGCGACCGCGGCGCCGTCGGCGTCCAGCACCTGCCCACTCGCCTCCGCCACCACCAGCCCGCCCAACGTCAGGATCGGGCACGGATTCCCCAGCTTCGGCCCGAAGGAGAAGTCGATCAACGTGTACGGCGGCGTCGCCAACGGCGCGACCAGCGCCGGATCCTTGCCGAACTCGTCGCGCCCGCGCCCGTAGGCCGCGACGGTCTCGGCCAGCCCCGCCGCCGACACCCCGGCCCGCCGGGCCACCTCCGCCACGCTCGACCCGCGAACCCGCCCCCACCCCAACAGATACCGCGCCTGCCACCGCTGGAACCACAGCGTCTCGGCCCGCAGCTCCCGCCGCGCCCGCGACACGATCGGTTGATCAACCAGCAACCACGCCCGCCCACCTCCGGCCACCAACCGCGAACCGATCGCCGCCCCGTAACTCGACTCGTCGACGAACCGGCGCCCGGTCTGGTCGACCAGCGCCCCGCGCAGGAACGCGCTCGGCGGGGTGAGGAACCGCCAGGCGGACACCGACGACATCCGTGCCGTCGCCCCACCCGCCTCGACCCCCAGCCGGATACCGGCACCGTCGTCGCCCTGGGTGCCGAGCGGGAGGCCGCCGCGGTAGCCGGGGGCGTTGGCGCGCATCAGCTCCCGGTTGGTCACGAACCCGCCGGCCGACAGGATCACGCCGCGCCGGGCGGCCACGAAGTACGGCTTGGACCACCGCTCCTCGATGGCCGCGACGCGCCGGCGCAGCCGCCTGGCCAGCGCCGGGACGTACAGTCCCGGCTTGGTGGCCAACCGGGTCAGCCGGTCGAACCGGCGCACGACCCGGCGCGGCGCGGCCAGCGTGCGGCACTCGACGCCGACCACCCGACCGGCCGCCAGCACCAACCCCACCACCCTGGTGCGCGGGCGAAACCGGGCCACCGACGTGGCCGCCGTGGACAGCGCGGCGAACAGCGCCCGGCCCGACGTGCCCCGGCCGTTGGCCCGGTGGCCTCGGGGCGCCGGCTCGGCCAGCGACCGAAAAGGCCAGGCCAGCTCGCTGCCCGAGTAGTAGAGGTAGTAGTCGTTCGGCGGATAGGAGGTCTTGAACGGGCACAGGCTCGGGTCGAACGGCACGCCGTGGTCGGCCAACCAGTCGATCATCGCCGCGCTCGACGCGCAGAACTCCCGCAACGTCGCCGGCGACACCGCGTCGCCGACCTCCTGGGCCAGGTAGTCGTACATCGCCGGCACCGAGTCGGACACGCCGGCCGCCTGCTGTACCGCCGTCCCGCCGCCGGCGTACACCACTCCGCCGGACACCGCGGTGGCCCCGCCACCGGTGAACCGGTCCAGGATCAGGACCTCCGCGCCGGTCCCGGCGGCCTCGATCGCGGCGCACGCGCCGGCGCCGCCGAAACCCACGATGACGACATCCGCGTGCTCATCCCAGTCCTGGGGCATGTGAAAAACTATAACCTGTTCTAATATGGGCCTCATGAGCACAGCTGGAACGACCGTGGACGTGGTCGTCGTCGGCGCGGGCGCGGCCGGGATGACCGCCGCGCTCACGGCCGCGCGCCACGGCCTGGACACCCTCCTCATCGAGAAGGGCAGCCACTTCGGCGGCTCGACCGCCCGCTCCGGCGGTGGGATGTGGGTTCCCAACAACGCGGTCATCCGCGCCGCCGGCATCGCCGACACCCCGGAGAAGGCGCACGCCTACCTCAGCCACATCACCGGCGGCGACGACGTGCCGGCGGAGCTCCGGCGCGCGTTCCTGGACGCCGGTCCGGAGATGGTCGACTTCGTGCTGGCCAACACCCCGCTGCGGCTGCGCTGGGTCACCGACTACCCCGACTACTACCCCGAGGCCCCCGGCGGCCTGCCGACCGGCCGTTCCATCGAACCCCGCCCGCTGGACGCCAGAGTGCTCGGCGAGGACATCGACACCCTCGCCCCGCCCTACCTGCGCGCGCCGACCGGCATGGCCGTCACCCAGGCCGACTACCGCTGGATGAACCTCATGGCCCGCCACCCGCGCGGCCTGCTGCGCACCGGCCGGGTCGCCGCGCGCCGGGCGTTCTCGCTGCTGACCCGCAGGCGGCTGCTGACCATGGGCCAGGCGCTGGCCGCCGGCCTGCGCGCCGGCCTGCGCGCCGCGGAGGTCCCGCTGTGGCTGGACACCGCGTGCACCGACCTGCTGGTCGACGACGGCCGGGTGGTCGGCGTGCGCACCGCAAAGGGGCCGATCACCGCGCGCCGGGGCGTACTGCTCACCACCGGCGGGTTCGAGCACAACGAGCGGCTGCGCAAGGAGCACCAGCGCGCCCCAATCGGTACTGAGTGGACAGTCGGTGCGGCCGGGAACACCGGCGACGGCATTGATGCCGGCATGCGCCTCGGTGCGGCGGTCGCGGTCATGGACGACGCCTGGTGGGGGCCGTCGGTGATGTTGCCGCGCGGGCCCTACTTCTGCCTGGCCGAGCGCACGCTGCCCGGCTGTGTGCTGGTCAACCAAGCGGGTGCGCGGTTCGTCAACGAGGCCGCGCCCTACGTCGACGCGGTGCATGCCATGTACGACAACCACTCCGACGAGGTGAGCCACATCCCGGCCTGGCTGATCGCCGACCAGCGCTACCGCAACCGCTACACCTTCGCCGGACTCGGGCCACGGCAACCGTTCCCGCGCCGCTGGTACGAGTTCGGCGCGATCCACCGGTCACCGACGATCGGTGGACTGGCCGAGGCGATCGGCGTGCCTGGCGACGCGCTCGCCAGTACGGTCGCCCGGTTCAACGGGTTCGCTGAGTCCGGTGTGGACAGCGACTTCCGGCGCGGGGAGAGCGCCTACGACCGGTACTACGGCGACCCACGCAACCGGCCGAACCCCTGTCTCGGCGCGATCGGCAAGCCGCCGTTCTACGCCATCCGGATCGTGCCGGGCGATCTGGGCACCAAAGGCGGGCTGCGGACCGACGGCACCGCCAGGGTGCTGCGGGCCGACGGCACCGTGATCCCCGGTCTGTACGCGGCGGGCAACGCGAGCGCGCCGGTGATGGGCCGGTCCTATGCCGGGCCGGGCGCGACGTTGGGCCCGGCGATGACCTTCGGATATCTCGCCGTGCGGGATATCCTGCAGCGAGATCAGGAGCCCGACGATGACCAGTAGCGTGCGCACCATCGACGTCGGCGCCCCGCGGACCAGGTTCGCCCGCGGCTGGCACTGCCTCGGCCTGGCCGAGAGCTTCCGCGACGGCAAACCCCATGCCGTGGAGGCGTTCGGCACCAAGCTCGTCGTGTTCGCCACCGACGACGGCACCCTCAACGTGCTCGACGCCTACTGCCGGCACATGGGCGGCGACCTGTCCCAGGGCACGGTCAAGGGGGAGGCGATCGCCTGCCCCTTCCACGACTGGCGCTGGGCGGGCACCGGTCGCTGTGTCGGCATCCCCTACGCCAAGCGGATTCCGCTGCGAGCCAAGACCAGGTCGTGGCTGAGCCTCGAGCGCAACAAGCAGCTGTTCGTCTGGCATGACCCGCAGGGCAACCCGCCGCCCGACCAGCTGGCGATCCCCGAGGCGCGCGGAGCTTCCGGTCCTGAGTGGAGCGAGTGGACCTGGGACACGGTGCGCATCGAGGGCTCGAACTGCCGCGAGATCATCGACAACATCGTCGACATGGCGCACTTCTTCTACATCCACTTCGCGTTCCCGACCTACTTCAAGAACGTGTTCGAGGGCCACGTCGCCACCCAGTACCTGAACTCCCGCGCCCGCCCGGACATCGGGTCCGGGTCGAGCTACTCGGCCGACGGCGTCACCCTGAAGTCGGAGGCCTCCTACTACGGACCCTCCTACATGATCAACGACCTGTGGCAGGACTACCACGGCACCACCATCGAGACCGTGCTGATCAACTGCCACTACCCGGTCACCGCCGACTCGTTCGTCCTGCAGTGGGGGGTGAGCGTGCGCAGGTTGCCCGGCCTGCCGGACGAGCAGGCGGCCAAGATCGCCGGCAAGCTCGCGCGCAGCTTCGGCGTCGGTTTCCTGCAGGACGTGGAGATCTGGCGCAACAAGACCCGCATCGACAACCCGCTGCTGTGCGAGGAGGACGGCCCGGTCTACCAGCTTCGCCGCTGGTACGAACAGTTCTATGTGGACGTCGAGGACGTGACCGAGGAGATGACCAACCGCTTCGAGTTCGAGGTGGACACGACGCGGGCCAACGAGGTGTGGGAGCGGGAGGTCGCGGAGAACCTTGCCCGCCGGGAGGCCGAGGTCTCGTGACCAGGTGGGCGAAGGCGCCGGCACACCGCGACCCAGCGGCCACCTCGGCCGACACCAGGGAGTTCCTGGAGTCCGGGCTGACCCCGGTGCGCTGCGGCGGTTGCCCGAGCGAGGTGCTGGTGCGCAAGTCGAGTCACCGGCAGACCAGCGTGCAGTGGCGCGGCGCGCCGGCGGCGTCCTGTCCGGAGTTCGCGCAGCGGGTGGCGGCCGGCGAGCTGAGCGCCCGGATCGACACCTGCGAGAAGCTGCGCCGGGCCATCGAACACGCGGTGGCCGCCGGGGTGTTGCCGGTGCCGGACGGGGAGAACGGACATGGCTGAGCAGCGGGCCTACCGGTTGCGGGTGGCCGAGGTGGTCACCGAGACGGCCGACGCGTGCACCCTGGTGTTCGATGTGGACACCGAGGACGCCGACCGGTTCAGCTACCGGCCTGGCCAGTTCCTGACCGTGCGGATTCCCGACGACGGCAGCGGTTCGATGGCCCGCTGCTACTCGCTGTCCAGCTCGCCGCACACCGACGACCGGCTGCGGGTCACCGTCAAGCGCACCGGGTACGGCTCGTCCTGGATCGTCGACCAGGTCCGGCCGGGCACCGAGCTGGACTGCCTGCCCCCGGCCGGCGTGTTCACCCCGAAGTCACTTGACGACGACCTGCTGCTGTTGGCCGCCGGCAGCGGGGTCACGCCGGTCATCTCCATCGTGAAGTCCGTGCTGGCGGCCGGCTCCGGCCGGGTGACCCTGATGTACGCCAACCGCGACGACCAGTCGGTCATCTTCGCCGGTGAGTTGAACCGGTTGGTCGCCGAGCACCCGGAGCGGTTCGCGGTGCTGCACTGGCTGGAGTCCGTGCAGGGCCTGCCAAGCGTCGGCGCGCTGGCCACGCTGGCCGCGCCCTACCGGGAGCGCGCGGCGTTCGTCTGCGGGCCGAAGCCGTTCATGGACCTGGCCCGCTCGGCACTGGCCGGGCTCGGCATGCCGTCCGGCAGGGTGCATCTGGAACGGTTCACCTCGTTGGGCGGCAACCCGTTCGAACGGTCCGAAGTAGACTTCGCGGCCGACGACCGGGCGCCGGGCACGGTCGAGGTCTCCCTGGACGGCACCACCCACCGGCTCGACTGGCCGGCCGGGCGCAAGCTGTTGGACCTGTTGTTGGACAATGACCTGGACGCGCCCTACTCGTGCCGTGAGGGCGCGTGCAGTGCGTGCGCGTGCCGGCTGGTGTCCGGGGAGGTGAAGTTGCTCAACAACGGTGTGCTGGAGGACGAGGACATCGAGGAGGGCATCATCCTCGCCTGCCAGGCGGTGCCGGTGACCGACGCTGTCGAGGTCAGCTACGAGTAGGGGTCAGCTTGCCCATCGATCCGACTGTCGCCATCGGCGCCGATCTCGGCGAGACGGCGTTCTCCTGGACCAGTTCCGACGTGCTCCTGTACCACCTCGGTCTCGGCGCGGGCGCGCTCGCGACCGACCCGCGCGAGCTGCGCTACGTGCTCGAGGACCGGCTGGTGGTGCTGCCGACCTTCGGGGTGGTGGCGCCGGGAATCCGCGACTTCTCCCCGCCGGCCGTGCGGTTCCCCGGCATCGACGTCGACCTGCGCAAGGTGCTGCACGGCACCCAGTCGATCACCGTGCACGGCCCGATCCCGGCCGCGGGTGACGCGGTCGCCAGCAGGCGCATCGTCGACGTGCTGGACAAGGGCAAGGCCGCGGTGATCGTGCAGGAGACCTCGGTCAGCTCGGCCGACACTCCACTGTGGACCGCGTTGTCGAGCATCTTCGTCCGGGACGAGGGCGGGTTCGGCGGCCACCGGGGCCCGGCGACCGAGCCGGTGGTGCCCACGCGCGCGCCCGACGAGGTGCTGGAGGTGCCGACGCTGCCGCAGCAGGCGTTGCTGTACCGGCTGTCGGGCGACCGCAACCCGCTGCACGCCGACCCGGAGTTCGCCGCGCTCGCCGGGTTCGCCCGGCCGATCCTGCACGGCCTGTGCACCTACGGCGTCGTCTGCAAGTCCATTGTGGACTCGGTGCTGGCCGGCGCGGTCGGCCGGGTGGCCGGGGTGGCGACCAGGTTCGCCGGCGTGTGCTACCCCGGGGAGACGCTGCGCGTGCGCGTGTGGGCCGAGAGCGACCAGCTGGTGGCCACCGCGACCGCTGTGCAGCGCGACGACGCGCCGGTACTCACCGACACCGTGCTCACGCTCACCCCGGCTGGTTGATCTCCCGTACCGCGTCGGCGAGATCGGGCCGTTCGACCACCGTGCGCCCGGCGGCGGCGAGCAGTTCGGCACCCTCGCCGTCGACGAACGTCGGCGGCTCGCGCAACGCGAACACCACCCGGGGGATGCCGGCGTCCAGGATCAGCTGGGTACAGGTGCGCGGCCGGGAACTGCGCCGGCTGCACGGTTCGAGCGAGCTGTAGATGGTCGCGGTCGCCAGCCGGGGGTCGGCCGGGTCCAGCTTGGCGAGCGCGGCCTCCTCGGCGTGCACCCGGTCGTCGGTCTCCCGCGAGTAGCCGCGCGCGATCTCCTCGCCGCGCGCGTCCACCACGACCGCGCCGACGGCGAACGCGGTGTCCGACGGCGGGCACGACCTGGACAGCTCGACCGCCAGCGCCAGCCAGTGACGATCCACTTCGGACTCACTGAGCAGGTAGCGGTGCAGCACCACGTTCCCGATCTTGCGGACCTCGGCGAGGGTCGCCGGATGTCCGGCCGTCCACCTGAACCGTCCATCGTGGACCAGCCGGGGCGCGGCCGGGTCGCCGACGAAGAACGGGGCGACCACCAGGTGCAGCTCGTCGGCAAGGCCCCGGGTGAGGAACTCGGTGTGCATGGTCGTGCCGCCCTCGACCATGAGCCGCCGGACCCCGCGCGCGGCCAGGTCGCCGAGCAGCACGTCCAGGTCGGCGTACACCAGCTTCTCGCCGTCCCCCACGGTGAAGAACGCCGCGTTCGGATCGAGGTCGCCCGACCGGCTCAGGGTGACCTTGATCGGGTCGGCCGGCAGGCCGTCGGCCACCCGGCGCGCTCGCCTTGCCGGCGAGCGGATGACCAGCCGGGGATTGTCCCTGCGGATGGTGTTGGCCCCGACGAGGATCGCGTCGCAGCTCGCGCGGACCTCGTCGACCCGGTCCCAGTCGGCGTCGTTGGACAGCACGAGCCGCTCGTCGGTAGCGTCGTCGAGGTGGCCGTCGATCGACATCGCGGCGCTGAGCAGCACATATGGACGGTTCATGATTCGTCCATAGAACCAGATGACGGGAGTTCCATGACCTACCTGGGGGAGGCCGGCGAGGTCAACGCGACCTACCGGCCGATCGGTGAGGTGGAGACGTTGGTCCGGCCGACGGTGCGCAACGCGTTCGTGGCCACCGGCGAGGTGACCAACGGCGAGTTCGGCATGTTCCAGTACGACATGGCTCCACAGGCCGGTGGCCCGGCGGCCCATTTCCACCGGACCTTCTCGGAGTCGTTCTTCATCATGGAGGGCACCGTGCGGCTGTTCAACGGCGAGTACTGGGTGTCGGCGACCAAGGGCGACTTCCTGTACGTCCCCCAGGGCGGCATCCACGCCTTCGGCAACAACTCCGACGAGCCGGCGTCGATGCTGATCCTGTTCGCCCCGGCCCCTCCTCGGGAGCGGTACTTCCGCGCGCTGGCGGAGCTGGCCGACTCCGGCCGCCAGCTGACTCCCGAGGAGCGGACCGAGTTCCTGGCCAGCCACGACCAGTACATGGTCTAGCTGGCGGTGCGCCGGATGCGTCCCGCGTAGTGGGCTTCGAGGGTGAGGTTGCGTTCGTGGCCGCCGGGGACGTTGTTGGAGACGTAGACCGGCGGCGTGACCCCGGCCTCCAGCAGCAGCCGGACGGTGTCCGCGACCACCAGCTGCACCAGCAGCGCGGCCGACAGCGACGACACCGCACCCGCGGAGGTGCCGTCCGGCAGCTCGAGCAGCGTGTCACCGAACGGCGCGCCGTTGTCCAGGGTGACATCGGCCAGGTCGGCCAGCCGCTTGCCGGACTCGTGCTTGGCCGCGACCCGGGTGCTGTGCTGCACCGAGGTGATCACCACCAGCTGGTGTCCCGCTCGCTTGACCACGTGCGCCATCTCCACCACCGACGGGTTCACCCCGGAGCTGGAGGCGATCACGAACAGGTCCTGCGGGTGGGGCGCGGCCAGCTCGTAGAGCCGCGCGGCGACATCGCCCCGGCGCTCGAGCATCGGGTCGGCCAGCACCGACGGGTCCTCCCCGCCGAACTGCACCAGGTCGGCCAGCGCGATCCGGTTGGTCGGAATCAGCCCGCCCGCCCGGCCGGCGACCTCCAGCGCGGTGCCCTGCGAGTGGCCGGTGCCGAACGCGTGGATCACCCCGTCGGCGCGCACGCAGTCGGCGAACAACGTCGCCGCCCGCGCCACCGAGGTCGTCGACGAGTCGACCACCAGGCCGAGCAGCCGTAACAGTTCTGCGGCACTTGTCTGCGCGGACAGGGTCACGGGGCCGTCACCGCCGCCATCGCGACCCGCACGATCTCGGCGATCACCGCGTCGAGCGAACCCTGCCCGCCGCTGATCGACCAGTGGTGCACCAGCTCGTTCACCGAGCCGATCAACGCCACCACCGCCAGCTCGAACGAGCGCGGCGCCGCCTCACCGCGGACCACCGCGCGGTTGGCCTCGGACTCGAGGAACTCCGCCCACCGCTCGCGCCAGGCGATCCGGTGTTTCTCGACGGTGTTGCTGACCCCGATCACCTCCACATAGGACAGCCGAGCCCACCGGGGATCACTCGCGGTCGTGGTGATGAACGCCCGTACCGCCAACTCGAACCGCTCCCGCAGCGGCGCGTCCTCCCCATCGGACAGTGCGTTGAGTACCGCCTGGAACGCCTGCTCGATGATTCGGTCGTGCAGCGCCATCAGCAGGTCCTCGCGGCTGGCGAACTCCTCGTAGAAATTCCGCGTGGACACGCCGGCGTGCGTGCACAGTTTCTCGATCGACGCCGCCGCGTAGCCAGCGGTGCCGAACAGCTCCAGACCGGCGTCGAGCAACCGTTCCCGGCGCTCGGCTCGTCGGTCGGCAGCCGAACGCCCCGCATATGTGCGGCGCGCGACAGTGCCGTTTCCCGCCATTTTCCAACCCCCAATCGGTACCGATTCGATTCAGGGTAATGGCAGGCCGACCGGGGGGACAATGAAGGTCAGGAGCCCTCGAGCAGGCGTGCTACCAGCGACGTGTCGTGCTTGCCCTCGGCAAAGTGCTGATCGGCGAGCACGCGGTCGAGGAATTCCCGGGTGGTGTGCACTCCGGGCCCGTCGATCGTGAACTCGGCCAACGCCCGGCGCATCCGCGCGATCGCGCCGTCCCGGTCCGGCGCCCAGGTGATCACCTTCGCGAGCAGCGAGTCGTAGTTGGCCGGCACCTTGTAGCCGGTGTACCCGTGGGTGTCGACCCGCACGAACGGCCCGCCGGGCGGGGTGAACTCGGTCAGCCGTCCCGGTGCCGGCGCGAAGTCGCGCCGTGGGTCCTCGACGTTCACCCGGCACTCGATCGCCGCGCCGCGCAGCACGACGTCCTCCTGGCTCAGCCGCAGCCGCTCGCCGGCGGCCACTCGCAACTGCTCGGCGATCAGGTCCACCCCGGTCACCATCTCGGTCACCGGGTGTTCCACCTGGATCCGGCAGTTGACCTCCATGAAGTAGAAGTCGTTCTCGGTGTCCACGAGGAACTCGAACGTGCCGGCGCCGACGTAGCCGCTGGCCCGCACCCCGGCCACGGCCGCGGCGCCCATCCGCGCGGTCAGCTCGGCCGGCAGTCCGGGCGCGGGGGTCTCCTCGACCAGCTTCTGGTGGCGGCGCTGCACCGAACAGTCCCGCTCGCCGAGGTGGATCGCGTTGCCGTGGGTGTCGGCGAGCACCTGGATCTCCACGTGCCGCGCCGATGGCAGATACCGCTCGACGTAGACCCGCGCGTCGCCGAACAGCTGCAGCGCGGTGGCCCTGGTGGTCTGGTAGGACCTGGTGAACTTGGCCGCGTCGTCCACGATGGACATGCCGCGCCCGCCACCGCCCGCCGCCGCCTTGATGATCACCGGGTAGCCGATCTCGTCGGCCAGCCGCTTGGCCGACTCCGCGTCGGCCAGCGGCTCGACGCTGCCCGGCAGCAGCGGCAGGCCGGCGGCGGTCATCGCCGCGCGGGCCGAGGTCTTGTCCCCGAGCTGGGCCATCACCGGGGGCGGCGGGCCGATGAACGTGATCCCCTCCGCGTGACACACCTCGGCGAAGTCGGCGTCCTCGGACAGGAAGCCGTAACCGGGGTGGATCGCGTCGGCGCCGGTGATCCGGGCCGCCTCGATCACCGCGGCCGCGTTGAGGTAGCTCTGCCTCGGCGGCGCCGGGCCGATCTGGACGGCCTCGTCGGCCATCCGCACGACCGCCGAGTCGGCGTCCTCGGTGGAGTGGACGGCGACCGTGCGGACGCCGAGCTCGCGGCAGGCTCGCAGCACTCGCACCGCGATCTCACCTCGGTTGGCGATCAGGATCTTGGCGAACATCGGGCACCCTTCAGGCTGCGAGCTCGGATTCCGCTTGCTCAGACTCCCCGGCGGTCAGCCGGAACAACGGCTGGCCGTACTCGACGCCCTCGCCGTCGGCGACCAGCACCTCGGCGATTCGCCCGCCGCGCTCGGCCTCCACCGGCAGCATCAGCTTCATCGCCTCGATGATCGCCACCTGCTGGCCGGGCGAGACCTCGTCGCCCTCGGTCACGAACGGCGGCGCGCCCGGCGCGGGTGAGCGGTAGAACGTGCCGACGGTGGCCGCGTTCAGCGGCGGCCCGGCCGGCGCGG
>NZ_BAAGXS010000067.1:0-87945 GCF_054779715.1 Actinophytocola sediminis
TGCACACCGGCCGGCGCGCGGACCTGGACGAGGCCATCGCCGCGCTGCGGGCCGCGGCGTCGGCCGTGCTCCGGTCCGCGCCGGCGCGCCCGGCGATCCTGTCCAAGCTCGGAGTCGCGCTGCGCGGCCGGTTCGAACACACCGGCCGGGCAGGCGACCTCGACGACGCGGTCGCCGCCTGCCGCGAGGCGGTGGCCGGCATCGCCGAGGACTATCCCGGCCGGCCGGGATATCTGGTGAACCTGTCGGCGACGCTGCGGGTCCGGTTCGTGCACACCGGCCGGCGCGCGGACCTGGACGAGGCCATCGTCACCGGGCGGACCGCGGTGGCCGCCGCGGGCGCCGGTCATCCCGACCACTTCGTCTGCCGCAGCGTGCTCGGGCTCGCCCTGCAGGAGCGGTACACCTCCCGGGGCGACCCGGCCGACCTGGAGTACGTGATCGCGGCGTTCACCGAGGCGGTGGCCACCGTGCCGGCGGACGCGCCGAACTATCCGCCGTACCACTTCAACCTCGGCCGGGCGCTGCTCGCCCGGTTCCAACGCGCCAGCCGGCCGGCCGACCTGGACGGCGGGGTGGCCGCCGTCCAGGCCGCCGTGGCCGCGATCGCGCCGGACCGGCCGCATCGCGTCGGTTACCTGTCCCTGCTGGGGGAAGCGCTGGTCACCCGGTTCGCGCACGCCGGTGACCTCGACGACCTGACCGAGGGGATCGCCGCCCACCGCCAGGCGGTGGCGGGCACCCCGACCGACCACGCCGACTACGCGTTACGGCTGAGCACGCTGGGGATCGCGCTGCTGACCCGGTTCCGGCGCACCGGCGAGCTGGGTGACCTGGACGAGGCGGTGGCCGGCGTCCGCGAAGCGGTGAACGCCACCGCCACCACCCACCCCGACCACGCCGAACACGCCGACACGCTCGGCGACGCGCTGCGCACCCGGTTCGAGCACACCGGCCGGCCGGCGGACCTGGAGCAGGCGGTCGCCGCGGGCCGCCAGGCCGTCGCCGGCACGCCACCGGAACATGTTCGCTACCACCAGCGCCTGTCGAACCTGAGCGCCGCGCTGCGGGGCCGGTTCCAGCGCACCGGCGCGGTCGCCGACCTGGACGACGCGCTCACCGCGGTGCGCGACGCGCTGGCCGCGGTCCCGGCCGACCACGCCGATCACCTGCCGGTGTCCGACGACCTCCGGTCGGCACTGGTGGACCGCTACCTGCACACCCGGGGTCTCGCCGACATCGACGAGGCCGTCGCCATCGGACACGCGGCGGTGGCCGGGGCGACGCGGGACGATCCCCGGCGCCCGCACTACCTGCACGGGCTCAGCGTCGCGCTGCGCACCCGGTTCGGCCGCACCGGCAAGGACGCCGACCTGACCGAGGCCATGGCGACCGTCCGGGACGCGGTCGCCGGTGTGCCGGCCGACCACCCGGACCGCGCCGCCGCCTTGGTACAGCTCAGTTCCGTGCTGCACGACCGGTTCCGGCGTACCGGCGACGCCGCCGAGCTGACCGAGGCGATCACGGCCGTCCGGGACGCGATCGCGACCACCCCGCCGGCCCATCCCCACCTGGCCGACCGCCTGGTCATGCTCGGGCGGGCGTTGCGGACCAGGTTCGACCACACCGGTGAGCGGACCGATCTCGAGCGGGCGCGGGCCGCCTTCGCCGACGCGGTGACCGTCGAGTCGAGCCCGACCGAGGTCCGGATGGCCGCCGCGGACTCGTTGGCCAGGGTGGCGATCAAGACCGGTGACGTCGGCGCCGCGGCCGACGGGTTCGCCGCCGCGGTGCGGTTGTTGCCGCACTACCTCTGGCCCGGCCTGCCGGACGCGATCCGGGAGCACCGCGTCGCCGGCTGGCGTGGGCTGGCCGCCGACGCCGCGGCGTGTGCGATCCGCGCCGGACGTGCCGAGCAGGCGGTGGAACTGCTGGACGCCGGCCGGTCGGTGCTGTGGGCCCAGCTGCTCGACCGCCGCGCCGAGCTGACCGAGCTGCGCGCGCGGGAACCGGCGCTGGCCGTGCGGCTGGACGAGCTGCGCGGCACGCTGGACGCGCCGCTGCCCACCACGCGCGGCCCGATCGCCTGCGCGGACCAGCACGAATGGGCGCGCGCCGGCCAGCACGACGTCGCCGTCGGCCGGGTGCGGCTGGCCGATGAGTTCGCCGCGCTGGTCGAGCGGGTCCGCGGCCTGGCGGGGTTCGCGCACTTCCTCGCCCCGACCCCGTTCGCCGAGCTGCGCGCGGCACCGGGCACCGGTCAGGTGGCGATCGTCAACGTCAGCCGGTACGGCTGTCACGCGCTGCTGGTGTCCGACACCGGCGTGCGGGTGGTCGACCTGCCGGGCCTGACCCGCGAGCAGGCGGTGGACCAGGCCAACACCCTGCAGGGCCTCGTGACCGGGGGCACCGAGCGGGACCGGGACACGATGTCGGACATCCTGGCCTGGCTGTGGGACGCGGTCGCCGAGCCGGTGCTGACCGGCCTCGGCCACACCGAACCGCCGGCGCCCGGCGCGGCGTGGCCGAGGATCTGGTGGTGTCCCACCGGGCGGCTGGCCCTGCTACCGCTGCACGCCGCCGGCCGCCAGACCATCGAGGCCGGGGACACCGTGCCGGACCGGGTGATCTCCTCCTACACCCCGACGTTGACCGCGTTGGCGCGCGCCAGGTCGACTCCGCCGCCGGCCGCGAGACCCACGCTGCTGGCCATCGGCACGCCGGCCGAACTGGACCGGGTGCACGCCCGCTACCCGATCGCCACCCGGGCCGATCCGCCGACCGGCGCGCGGGTGCTCGCCGAGCTTCCCCGGCACGACTGGGTGCACTTCGCCTGCCACGGCCGCCAAGACCTCAGCGACCCGGCGGCGAGCGCCCTGCTGCTCACCGATGGCGCGCTGCCGGTCGGCGACCTGGTCCAGGACGACGGGCGGGCACCGCGGCTGGCGTTCCTGTCCGCGTGCCAGACCGCGACCGGGGGCGCGCGGGCGGTCGACGAGGCCGTCACCCTGGCCGCGTCGCTGCGGTTTCTCGGCTACCGCGACGTCATCGCCACGCTCTGGTCGAGCGTCGACGCGCCGTCGCCGGAGGTCGCCGACGAGGTCTACGCCCTCCTGGCCGCCGGTATCGAGGCCACCGGCACGGCCGATGTCGCCACGGCGCTGCATCACGCGGTGGCGAGCCTGCGGGCCAGGACGCCGGCCGACCCGCTGGTGTGGGCGGCCTACCTGCACACCGGTCCGTGATCCACTCGGACGGGCACCGGCTTGCGGGGTGCTGGAAAGCGCGGGTACGGCAGAAGGCGCTCACCCGGTGGTGAGCGCGTAGGAGCCTCGCGGCCACTGGCGGGTCACTGCGCCACGAAGCGGACCGATCCCACGTCGTGGCCGAGCGGGTAGACGGAGGTCTGTCCGTCGCGGAGGGTCTCCACGGGTTCGCCGCTGGTGTCGGGGCTTTCGAAGAACTCGACTTGGCCGCCGGAGTTGTTGGTCGCGGCGTGCACCCGGGTCGAGGCGGGCAGCGCCAGGTCGGTGTCGGTCTCGGGGGCGTAAGTCATCCCATCAAGCGACACGTCCTCCGGTGACGGTTGGCGCGGTGAGCAGCCGCCCATCGCGGGAGACCATGTCCTGAGCCGCGTCCCCTGGCCGGCCACGAGGGCTCTTGACGGCACCCGTCGGTGATCCGTAGCGTCACCGGCCAGGTGTCGTTGATACGTATTAAGGACAGTGATGGCAGGCCAATGGCGGCGAGCAGCCAGGCGTGAGGTGGTGGCGACCTCGTCGGCCGGCCTGCTGTTCGCCGCGCCGAGCCATCCGTGCGCGCGGGACCTGCGCAGGGCCGCCTTCGCGCTGGACGGCATGGCCGGCAGGCGATTCGAGGAACCAGGGGAGCAGGTCAGTTGAGTCAACACGAGAACGTTCGGACCGACATTCTCATCGTCGGCGGGGGAGTCGGCGGGGTCGCGGCGGCCATCGCGGCCGCGCGCCGGGGCCGGTCGGTGATCCTGACCGAGGAGTACGCGTGGCTCGGTGGGCAGCTCACCTCGCAGGCCGTGCCGCCCGACGAGCACCCGTGGATCGAGCAGTTCGGCGCCACCCGGTCCTACCGCGCGTTCCGCGACGGCGTGCGCGCGCACTACCGGACCTGGTACCCGTTGACCGCCGAGGCACTCCGCCAGCCGGACCTCAACCCCGGTCTCGGCCGGGTGAGCCGGTTGTGCCACGAGCCGAGGGCGGCCATGGCCGTGCTCGACGGCATGCTCGCGCCCTACCGCTCGGCGGGCACCTTACGTGTCCTGACCGGACACCGGCCCGTCGCCGCGCACGTCGACGGCGACCGGATCGCCGCGGTCACGGTCGCCTCCCCAGCCGGTGACGAGCTGACCATCGAGGCGGCGTACGTGCTCGACGGCACCGAGCTCGGTGACCTGCTGCCGTTGGCCGACGTGGAACACGTCATCGGCTTCGAGTCCTCAGTGGACACCGGGGAGCCGAGCGCGCCGAGCGAGGCCCAGCCGCTCAACCAGCAGGCGTTCTCCTGGGTGTTCGCGGTCGAGCACCGCGACGGCGAGGACCACGTGATCGACCGGCCCGACCAGTACGGCTTCTGGCGCGACTACCACCCGGCGGTCTGGCCGGATCGCCTGCTGAGCCTCACCGCCCCGGACCCCCGGACCCTGGAACCGCTCACCCGCACGTTCGTGCCGCACGGGCCCGCCGGCCCGATCGTCGCCGACCAGAGCGCCGACCCCGGCGACCGGGACCTGTGGGTGTTCCGCCGGATCTTCGCCCGCGAGCAGTACGAGCCGGGCTTCGCGGCCAGCGACATCACCGTCGTCAACTGGCCGATGATCGACTACCTGCCCGGCCCGCTGGTCGGGGTCTCCGACGCCGAGCGGGACAAGCACCTCGCCGGCGCGCGGCAGCTGTCGCTGAGCATGTTGTACTGGCTGCAGACCGAGGCGCCGCGCCCCGACGGCGGTACCGGCTGGCCGGGGCTGCGGCTGCGGCCCGACGTCATGGGCACCGCCGACGGCCTGGCCATGGCCCCCTACATCCGGGAGTCCCGCCGGATCCGCGCGCAGACGACCGTGGTGGAACAGGACCTGTCGCTCACCGTGCGCGGGGACGCCGGCGCGGTGTCCTATCCGGACTCGGTCGGGGTCGGCATGTACCGGATCGACCTGCATCCCTCCACCGGCGGCGACAACTACCTCGACGTGCCGAGCAGTCCGTTCCAGATCCCGCTCGGCGCGCTGCTGCCGGTCCGGCTGGGCAACCTGTTGGCCGCCGGGAAGAACATCGGCACGACGCACATCACCAACGGCTGCTACCGGCTGCATCCGGTCGAGTGGAACATCGGCGAGGCGGCCGGTGCGCTCGCCGCGCACTGCCTGGCGAACTCCCTCACCCCACACCAGGTGCGCGCCGACGAGACGAAACTCGCCGCCTTCCAACGAGAACTGGCAGCCGACGGCGTCGAACTGGCCTGGCCAGAGGTAAAGGGCTACTGATGCGCGCGGGAATCGACCTGCTGGCCGGGATGACCGTGCCGCTGGTGACCCCGATGGAGGTCGACGGGCGGCCCTCGGCGCTGGCCGCCTACGCGTTGCTGGACGCGCTGCACGCCGCCGGCGTCCGGCGGCTGATGTTGTTGGGCAGCAACGGCGAGGGCCCGTTGATCCCCACCGGACAGCTCGCGCCGTTCGTCGACGGCGTGATCGCGCACTGGCGGACCCGGTGTGGCTCGGCGGGTGTGGTGACGGTGAACGTGACCGCACCCGGCACGGCGGACGCACTGGACCGCACGGCCATCGCGGCCGCGGCCGGCGCGGACGCGGTGGTGCTGAGCCCGCCGTTCTACTTCCACCACCGGGTCGACGAGATCGTCGGCCACTACGCGGCCATGGCCGGCACCGGCCTGCCCGTGATCGCCTACAACGCGCCGCGCTACAGCAACCCGATCAGCCCCGAGGTGCTGGCCGGGTTGCTGGCGCTGGACCACGTCGTCGGGGTCAAGGACAGCTCCAACGACCTGGAATGGTTGACACACCTCGTCTCTCGCGCCGCGACCCGCCCCGGCTTCGCCGTCAGCCAGGGCGCGGAGACCAAGCTCGTCGACGCACTCGACCTTGGCGCACAGGGCATCACCCCCGGCGTCGCCAACCTGGCGCCCGGCCTGTCGCTGCGGCTGGTCGCCGCGCACGAGGCCGGTGACCGCGACGAGACGGCCCGGCTCCAGGACCAGCTCACCGCGCTCACCGGGCTGCACCAGATCCGGCCGGGAACCCCGGCGGTGAAGGACATCCTCTCCCAGCGTGCGCTCTGCCCACCCCACGTCGCGCCACCCCTGCTGCGGTGCACCGCGGCCGAGAGTGCGGCACTCACCGAATTCCTGTCAGCACACGAGGATCAGCTCATTCATTCGACGAACGGATAGCGGCATGGTCGTGAACAGGCGAAATCTCATGCGCACCGCAGGCATCGCGGGCGTCACCACCGCGGCGCTCGGCGCCCTCGGCACCTCGGCGCAGGCGGCCCCGGCCGTCGACGTGTCCGGGGCGACGACGCCCCAGGAGTTCGGTGCGGTCGCCGACGGCGTTGCCGACGACACCGACGCCATCCAGGCGGCCATCGACGCCCAGCTGTCGCGCGCGAACAAGATCGTCTACTTCCCGCCCGGCAACTACCGCATCACCCGCACCGTGGTCATCCCGGACCGGGCGGGCCAAGGCGCGGTGTTCAACCGGATCATCCTCGTCGGCGCGGGCACCATGGGCCTGCGGACCTCGACCATCACCCCGGACTTCGACGGCACCGCGATCCTGCTGCGCGCGCCGCTGGCCGCCGTCCGTGGGCTGTGCTTCACCGTGACCCCCAGCCTGAAGAACACCGTCGCGCTGCACATCGCCCGGGACCCCGACGCCGTGGCGCCGGGCACCGACGACATGGACGCGACGATCACCGAGTGCACGTTCATCGAGTTCTACACCGCGGTGAAACAGGTCGGCCGCGGCCTGATCTTCACCAACAACCTCGTCGCGGTCGGCGACATCGGGCTGGACATCTCGTGGCCGACCGCCGGGGTCGACGGCGACGGCGTACACCTGCTGCCCTACGGCATGCGCAAGTGGCTGATCGAGGGCAACCACTTCCACAGCATGGGCGTGGCGATCACCACCACCGGCGCGGACGCGGAGAACTTCCGCGGCGCGGTGATCTCGAACAACGTCCTGGACATCGGCAAGCGGCTGTTCGTCGGCGGCATCATCAACTCGACGTTCGCCGGCAACGTGGTGGAGAACGGCAACCTCGGGTCGATCGTGTCGATCTCCGCCGGGGGCAGCAACCTCACCTTCTCCGGCAACGTTCTCGGTGGTGCCCAACCGCCCGGCGGTCTGCGCCCGCAACACGCGATCGAGTTCCGCCCGGAGGCCAGCGCACACAACATCACGGTCACCGGGAACTCCTTCAACTGGATTCTCGGCTCGCCGGTGTACTTCGCGGCCGCCGCGTCGGAGGTCACGATCTCGGCGAACTCGTTCGACAACTGGAACCTCGACGGCGAGGAACGCTGGAGCGCGATCCGGGTCAACGGCAACGCGACCGGCCTGTCGGTGATGGGCAACGCGTTCGGCGCCAACCCGGTCGCCGGCTCGCCGCCGGTGCGGGTGATCGGCACGCTGTCCGGGTCGACGCTGATCGGCAACGTCTTCGACAACACCGCCGGCGTGCTGTACGCGACCGCGGTCGGCGCGGAGAACTACGTGGAACGCCGTAGCACCGGCGCCAACCAGCACGAGCTGACCGCGGCGAAGAACGGCGCGTTGGTCGTCCGGGCCACCGGTGCCCCCGGCGTCGGCGCCGACGCCTACGGCAGCTTCCTCGCGGCGTCCGAACAGGACAGTGGCGCCGGGCCGGGGGTCAAGGGCGGGGTGCGCGTGGTGCCGGCCAACGACACCGGCGCCGCGGCCGTGGAACTCCTGTGCTCGACGAACAACTCCAACGGCGTGGCGGCGATGCGGGTGGACATCAACGGGCTGGTGCCGACCGAGGACAACGTGCGGGACATCGGTTCGGCCCAGCGCAAGGTGCGCACGGTGCACGCCCACGGCCTACGACTGGCGACGGTCTCGGCCGACGACCTGCCGGAGCCGGCGGCCGGCGCGATAATCCTGGTCAAGGACCGTTCCGGCGCGGCAACCCTCGCGGTCGCCGACGGCCGCCGCTGGCGCCGGATGCCGCTGGCCGCCCCGATCAACTGATGCCCTGAATGGGGCATTGGCGACGTTCATCGTCCTGAATGGGGCATTCAGGGCAGTTCCAGCGAAGGGACCGACACGTGCGGCTCGCCAGTTTTCCCCTCGGGTCGACCGCGGCCCGGCTCGAACTCACCCGCGCCGAGTACGCGGCCGGTGTCCTGATCCGTGGCGGGATCGAGGGCCTCGGCTCGGTCCACGCCGAGATCCCGGCGAGCGGCGTGGATGGCTGAGCGGCCGAACATCGTCCTGGTGGTGCTGGACGATCTGGGCTACGGCGACCTCGGCTGCATGGGGAACACGATTCTGGCCACGCCGCGGATCGACGCCATCGCGGCCGACGGGATCACGATGCGCCACATGTACGCGGCGTCGTCGGTGTGCACCCCGTCGCGGGCCGCGCTGCTGACCGGGCGCTACGCCCAGCGAGTCGGCCTGCCGAAGGTGCTGTTTCCCCACGACGGCACCGGACTGTCGGCCTGGGAGTACACCCTGCCGGAACTGCTGCGCGACGCCGGCTACCGCACGGCCATGTTCGGCAAGTGGCATCTTGGCTGCCGGCCAGAGCACTACCCGACCCGGCACGGCTTCGACGAGTACGCCGGGCTGCTCTACAGCAACGACATGCATCCGGTCGAGCTGTTCGACGGCGACCACATCGCCACCGCGCAGGTCGACCAGGCGGCCCTCACCAGCACCTACACCGACCAGGCGATCGACTTCATCGAGCGGCACACCGACGAGCCGTTCTTCGTCTACCTCGCGCACACGATGCCCCATCTCCCGCTGCACGTGGAGGACGAGTTCCTCGGCCGGTCGGCCGGCGGCCGGTACGGCGACGTGGTCGAGAGCATCGACCACCATGTCGGCCGCGTCCTGGACCGGCTGGCCGAGCTCGGCCTGGCCGAGAACACCATCGTGATGGTGACCAGCGACAACGGGCCGTGGTTCGAGGGCAGTACCGCCGGGTTGCGCGGCAACAAGAACCACACCTACGAGGGCGGCATCCGCGTCCCGTTCGTCGCGCGCTGGCCGGGGCGGATCCCGGCGGGCGCGGTGTCCGACGAGCCGGTGTGCCTGATCGACCTGCTGCCGACCTGCGCGGCCATCGCGGGCGGCACGGTGCCCGTCGACCGGCCGGTCGACGGCGCCGACATCTCCGCCGCGCTCACCGGCGGGTCGGTCCCGGGGCGCCCGCTGTACTTCTTCCACTGGTGGACGCTCAACGCCATGCGGTCCGGCCCGTGGAAGCTGCACCTCGACCGGCACCCGCGCGACCCGAACCGGTCACACGGCAAGGAGTTGCCGCAACTGTTCAACCTGGAACTCGACCCCGCGGAGACCTACGACCTGAGCGAGCGACACCCCGAGGTGCTGGCCCGGCTGACCGGGCTGGCGACGCGCTTCACCGACGAGATCGCCGGCCAGCGGTCGGCCGCCGAGGCCCGCGCGGCGGGCAGGGCGACGGCGAGATAACTCCCGCCCACTTCAACATATAGCGCACTGGGGGCCTTGCGGCAAGACCCGGGTGGTGCAGCAGAATCTCCGGCCGTCTGCCGACAACTGCTGTTCAACGGGGGTTTTTCATGTTTGACGTGATCATCGTCGGCGCCGGGCCGACCGGCGTGTGGCTGGCCAGCGAGCTGCGGCTGCTCGGTGTGCCGGCGCTCGTGCTGGACAAGGACGCGGAGCCGACCAAGATCGTCCGCGGGCTCGGCCTGCACGCGCGCAGCATCGAGATCCTGGACCAGCGCGGGCTGCTGGCGCGGTTCCACGAGCTGGGCCAGCAGTACCCGGTCGGTGGTTTCTTCGCCGGCATCCGCAAGTCCTCACCCGGCCTGGACACCACCCACCCCTACGTCCTTGGCATCCCCCAGACCACGACCGAGCGCCTGCTGCGCGACCACGCCGCCGAACTCGGCGTGGAGATTCGCCGCGGCCACGAGCTGGTGGGCCTGAGCCAGGACGAGACCGAGGTTACCGTCGAGCTGGCCGACGGCACCAGCCTGCGCACCCGCTACCTCGTCGGCTGCGACGGCGGCCGCAGCCGGGTACGCAAGGTGCTCGGGGTCGGCTTCCCCGGCGAGCCAGCCACCACCGAGACCCTGCTGGGGGAGATGGCCGCGACCGCGTCCAAGGAGACGTTGCTCGCGGTGATGACCGAGGTCCGCAAGACCGAGAAGCGCTTCGGCGTCATGCCGCTGGAAGACGGGATGTACCGCGTCGGCGTGCCGGCGGCCGGGCTGGCCGCCGACCCCGCGGTCCCGCCGACCCTGGAGGAGGTCAAGCGGCAGCTGCGCGCGGTCACCGGCACCGACTTCGGCGTGCACTCACCGCGTTGGCTGTCCCGGTTCGGCGACGCCACCCGGCTGGCCGACCGCTACCGCACCGGCCGGGTGCTGCTGGCCGGCGACGCGGCGCACATCCATCCGCCTGCCGGTGGTCAGGGCCTCAACCTCGGCCTCCAGGACGCGTTCAACCTTGGCTGGAAGCTGGCCGCCGAGGTCGCCGGCTGGGCGCCGGCGGGGCTGCTGGACAGCTACCACGCCGAACGGCACCCGGTGGCCGCCGACGTGCTGGACAACACCCGCGCGCAGATGGCGCTGCTGTCCACCGAGCCGGGTGCCCAGGCCGTGCGCAGGCTGGTGACCGAGCTGATGGACTTCGAGAACGTGAACCGCCACCTGACCGAGAAGATCACCGCGACCGGCATCCGCTACGACTTCGGCGCCGGGCACGAGCTGCTCGGCCGGCGGCTGCGGGACATCGCGCTCAAGCGGGGACGGCTCTTCGAGCTGATGCGCGGCGGCCGGGGCCTGCTGCTCGACCAGACCGGCAGGCTGTCGGTGGCCGGCTGGGCCGACCGGGTCGACCACGTCGTCGACGTGAGCGAGGAGCTCGACGTGCCGGCGGCGCTGCTGCGGCCAGACGGGCACGTGGCGTGGGTGGGCGCCGACCAGCGGGAGCTGGCCGGCACCCTGCCGAGGTGGTTCGGCGCCGCGCTCACCTGACCACGCGGAACCGCAGGTGCGTCGCGGCCGGGGTGACCAGCACGTCGGTGCGTTCCAGCGTGACCGCCGCGTCGAGGGTGTCGAAAAGCCGGGTGCCGCCGCCGATCAGCAGCGGGACGACGTGCACGTGGATCTCGTCGAGCAGCCCGAGCGGCAGGCACTGTTGCATGATGGTCGCGCCGTGCAGGCCGACGACCTTGTCGCCGGCGGCGTCCTTGGCCTGGGTGATCGCGCTGGCCACCCCGTCGGTGACGAAGGTGTACCCGGACGGGTACCGCTCGGTCGGTTCGTTGTGGGTGACCACGAAGACCCGCGCGCCGGCCAGCGGCCCGTCCGCGCCCCACATCTCGACGCACTTGTCGAACGACGTGCGGCCCATGACGACCGCGCCGGTGCCCTCGAGCGCCTCCTGCCCGAGGGCCCGGTCGGCGTCGGTCGCGGCGGTGAAGATCCAGTCGTGCAGGGTGCCGGCGCCGTCGCCGAACGGGTTCTCCCGACTGTCGTTCGGGCCGGTGACGAACCCGTCGAGCGACATCGACATGTCCGAGATCACGAGTGCCATGAGAACTGTCCTTTTCGACGCTGGGGTATCTCTCACCGACGCGTCGAACACCGCGCCCGCTTCTCGACACCCTCGCGAGAAAAAATCAGCGACCGACGCTGCCGTCGAGAAGTTCCCTCAGGATGTCCATGTGCCCGGCGTGGCGCCCGGTTTCCTCGATCAGGTGAGTCATGGTCCAGCGCAGGGCTGGCGCCGGACCCGCGCGGCCACCCGGGCGCGGTCCTGGTTCGGCGAGGTCGGCGCACGCGGCGATCAGCTCGTTGGCCCGGGCGCTGGTCTCCCGGTAGGCGAGGAGCACGGCGTCGGCGGTCTCGTCCGGTCCCGGGTGGAAGGTGGCCGCCCAGTCGGTGACCGGCTGGCCGAGCAGCCAGTGCCGTTCGACGTGGGTGAGGTGTTTGACCAGGCCGAGCAGGTTGGTCCCGCTCGGCACGCCGGGCGTGCGGAGGTCCGGTTCGGGGATGCCGCTGGTCTTGGCGATCACCGAGGCGCGCAGGTAGTCGAGGAAGCCGAGCAGCACCGCCTTCTCCTCGGGGCCGGTCCTCGGCGGGCCGGCGTCGCGCGCGGTGCGGCGGATGACCAGCACGTTGTCGACCACGGTCGCGGTCTGGCCGCCGGGCCCGCGCGCGGTCCGCCGGGGCGTGTCCGCACGCTCGACCCGCCACTGACCGGGGTCGAGGGCCAGCTCGGCGGCCACCTCGTCCGGCGTGGGGTGGTGGATCTCGGGGTCCTGGTTCCAGGACCACGGTGCCCTCGACCCGTGATCGACGACCACGAGCCGCCCGCCGGGCCGCAGCGCGTGCGCGGCCGTGCGCAGCACCTGGGCCCGCGGCAGCGCGAACGGCGTGTGGAGGTACTGGGCGGACACCAGGTCGAAGCTCCCGGCCGGGAACTCCGTCGCCAGGTCGGCGCGGGCCGCGGTCACGGCGTCCAGACCGCGGGCGGTGGCGTTCTCGGTGAGCCGCCGCACGGCGTTGGCGGAGATGTCGACCGCGGTGACCCGCCAGCCGTGGCCGGCCAGCCACAGCGCGTCCTCGCCCGCCCCGCAGCCGAGGTCGAGCGCGGTGCCCGGGGCGAGGCCGCCGGCGATCTCGGCCAGCACGGGATTCACCTGGCAGGGGTGCGGGTCCAGGTGGTGTTCCTCCCAGAAGCGGGTGGCGTCGGTGATCATGGGCGGTGCTCCCCTCGTCGGCTACGGCGCCCACTCTCACCGCCGCCGGGTACCGAACGCACGGAAACTTGCCGAATCGGCAAGAGTGGGTACATGACGGCGGAGATCGAGGACGTGTTGGCCGAGGTCGGGCCGCGGCTGCGGGCGTTGCGCCGGCAGCGCGGCCGCACGCTGGCCGACCTCGCGGCGACGACCGGGATCTCGGAGAGCACCCTGTCCCGCCTGGAGAGCGGGCGGCGGCGGGCGAACCTGGAGTTGTTGCTGCCGCTGGCGCGCGCCTACGACGTGCCGCTCGACGACCTGGTCGGCGCCCCGCGCACCGGTGACCCCCGGATCCATCTGCACCCGATCCACCGGCACGGCATGACGTTCATCCCGCTGTCCCGCCGGCCGGGCGGCGTGCAGGCCTACAAGATGCTCATCCCGAGCCGGAGCGGTCCGGCGAAGCCGACCCCGCAGACCCACAGCGGGTACGAGTGGCTCTATGTCCTCAATGGACAACTGAGGTTGCTGGTCGCCGACCGGGACCTGATCCTGCCGCCGGGCGAGGTCGCCGAGTTCGACACCGCCCGCCCGCACTGGCTCGGCTCAGCCGACGGCCGCGCGGTCGAGTTGCTCATCCTGTTCGGCCTGGACGCCCAACGCGTCCACCTCCAGCCGCACTAGCCCGCCCCCAACCCCCGCCGACCGCAGCGAAGGGTCCCTTCACTGCGGTGAACGCAGCGAAGGGCTCCTTCACTGCGGTGAACGCGGCGCGTTTCTCGGCGGGCCGGGTTGGGTGGGGCGACTTAGAGTGGCTGGGGTTTGGGGTGGTGACGGTGCGCCGAGACAGTGAGGACACGACATGGTTCAGGGATTCTCCCGGGAGCCCGGCACCCAGGGGCCGCTGACCGACGCCCCGGAAATCCCGGCGGCGGGAATCCGGAAGATCACGATCTGGGCGGTCGCGATCGCCGTCGGGGGATTCCTGTTCGGGTTCGACACCGGGGTGGTGTCCGGCGCGCTGCTCTACCTGCGCGACGACTTCGGGCTGAACGCGTTCGAACAGGGCAGCGTGGTCAGCGTGCTGCTCGTCGGCGCGATGATCGGCGCGACGATGACCGGACGGCTGGCCGACCGCGTCGGCAGGCGCCGGTCGCTGGGACTGATCGGCGTGGTGTTCCTGATCGGCACCGCGCTGGTGTGCGTCGCCGGCGGCTACTGGACGTTGCTGCTCGGCCGGATCGTGCTCGGCCTCTCGGTCGGCGGCGCGTCGGCGCTGGTGCCGGTGTATCTGTCGGAGATCGCCCCGACCAGGATCCGCGGCAGGCTGTTGACCCTGAACCAACTCATGATCACTGTCGGCATCCTGGTCGCCTACCTGGTCAACCTCGCCTTCGCCGGCATCGGCGGGTGGCGGGAGATGTTCGCGGTCGGCGCCGTCCCGGCCGTGCTGCTGGTCGTGGCCGCGCTGTGGCTGCTGCCGGAGTCACCACAGTGGCTGATCGCCAACGGCAGGACCGAGGTGGCCCGCAAGGGGATCGCCGGGGTCGCCGGTGCGGACATCGCCGATCGACTGGTCACCCGGATCCAGCAGCGGATGGCCGACGCCGAGGCCGAGGAGGCCGCGGCACCGGCATCGGAGAGCAAGGGGCTGCTCGCCCCCGACGTCCGCCCGGCCCTGATCGTCGGCCTGACGCTGGCCGCGGTGCAGCAGTGCGGCGGCATCAACACGATCATCTACTACGCGCCGACCATCATCGAGCAGACCGGGCTGACCGCGTCGAACTCCATCTTCTACGCGGTGGCCATCGGCGTGATCAACCTGGCCATGACGCTGGTGGCGGTCAAGATCGTGGACCGCGCAGGCCGCCGGCCGATGATCCTGGTCTCGCTCGCGGTCATGGCGATCTCGGTCTTCCTGCTCGGGTTGGCCTTCCTCGTCGGCATGGGCTCGGTGCTGACGCTGCTGTTCATGGTCATCTACATCGCCGCGTTCGCCGCCGGGCTCGGCCCGGTGTTCTGGACGCTGCTCGGCGAGATCTTCCCGCCGTCGGTGCGCGCCAAGGGATCCAGCGTGTCGACCGCGGTGAACTGGACGGCCAACTTCGTGGTCAGCCTGGCGTTCCTGCCGCTGGCGAGCCTCATCGGCCAGGGCCAGACGTTCTGGATCTTCGCCGTGATCTGCGCGCTGGCACTGCTGTTTGTCGGTCGCTACCTGCCGGAGACCCAGGGCCGCGACCCCGAGCAGATCCAGCAGGGCCTGCACGCCCGCTTCGGACACGGCAAGCCGAGCACTGTCCGCTAGACCCGGCCCGCGTACCGGGCGGGGCTGGTGCCGACGATCCGGGTGAAGTGGCGGGACAGGTGCGCCTGGTCGTAGAAGCCGGCCGCGGTCGCCACCGCCGACGGCGGCATGCCGGCCAGCAACAGCCTTCTGGCCAGGTCCACCCGGCGGCCGGTCAGGTACTGGTGCGGCGCGATGCCGAACTCCCTGCTGAACGACCGCACCAGGTGGGCAGGGTGGGCCGACAGCATCGTCGCGGCGTCCGCAAGGGACAGTCCACTGCGGACTCGGTGGTCGAGCAGCTCGCGCAGCCTGCCGGCGAGCCCCCGGTCGGCGGACGGCCGCGCGTCGCCAACCCGGCGCCGCAGGTGCTGGTCGAGACGGTCGGCGACCAGCGCCAGCCTGCTCTGTGCCGCCAGACCGTCCGCCGGCCGCAGCAACGTGTCGTGCAGCTGGTGGATCCGGGTGCGCAGCGCGGGATCGGCCAGCCCCGGCTGGTCCACCGCGGACCCGGCCAGCGCGGGATCCAGCAGCGTGTGGTCCAGGTACAGCACCCGCTTGCGGAACCCGTGCGGGGTGGCCGACCGGCCGTCGTGCGGCACGTGCGGCGGCAACAGCGTCACCAGTGAGCGCAGCGCGCCGTGCTCGTGCCGGTCGAGGGCGAAGCGCACCGCGCCGTCGTCGACGATCAGCAGCGTCCAGGCGTCGTGGGTGTGCATCGGGTACACGTGCTCGACGAAGTGGGCGTGGAAGACCTCGGCCAGCCCCGCGACCGGCGGGCGCCACGCGGTGACCTCCGAGTTGGACCGCACGCAAGGAACGTACAAGACACCCACCGGCACGCACGACACCATCGGCGGCGTGCAACCCAGCCGTTTCGACACCAAGATCGCCGTGCTGCTGCGGGACGACCTGCTGACCTGGCAGCGCCTCAACGTGTGCGCCTTCCTGGCCAGCGGCCTGGCCTCGGCCGACCACGACCTGATCGGCGAGCCGTACGCGGACGCCGACGACACCCCCTACCTGGCCATGTTCGGCCAACCCGTGCTGGTGTTCGCCGGCACCAAGGAGGTGCTCACCGCCGCGCATGCCAGGGCGGTCGGCCGGCACCTGCCGCTGGCGGTGTTCACCGCCGACCTGTTCGCCACCGGCAACGACCGCGACAACCGGGCCGCGGTGCGCGCCGTGCCCCGCGACCACCTGGACCTGGTCGGCCTGGCGGTGCACGGACCACGCAACGCCGTGGACAAGGTGGTCAAGGGCGCGACCATGCACCGCTGAGCCCGCCGGCATCACACGATCGAGCGGACGGGGGCGGCGATCGCCGCCGAGGGTGCGCCGCAGCCGCCAGAATCCCGGTATGAAGCCCGTCGCACGTCGTGTCCTGACCTGTCTGCTCGGCCCCGCGCTGGCCGCCACCCTCTCCGCCGGCCCGGCGGTCGCCGCGGCCGATCCCTACTGGCTGGCCGTGATGGGGACGTTCTCCCCGCCCTCGGTGTTGCTCATGTCCAATCCGGTGACCTATGACCCGGACAGGGTGCCCGCCGGCGGCTCGATGACGGTCACCGAGTTCGCCGAGGACGACCGGACGGGCGTCGGGCTGTCGGTGTCCGGCCTCCAGCCCAACCGCGACTACGGCGCCCATGTGCACACCAGCCCGTGCGGCAATCTCCCCGAGGACGCCGGCCCGCACTACCAGCACCTGCCGGACCCGGTGCAGCCGTCGACCGATCCCGCCTACGCCAACCAGGACAACGAGGTGTGGCTGGACTTCACCACCGACGAGACCGGCCACGCCACCGCGTCAGCCAAACAGGACTGGCGGTTCCGTCAGGGCGGCGCGAACTCCGTTGTCCTGCACGACAAGCACACGTCCACCGAGCCGGGCCACGCCGGCGAGGCCGGGGACCGGCTCGCCTGTTTCACCGTGCGTTTCCGCTGAGCCCATAGCAGGACAACGGATTCGGGACAGCGCGTGGTGGGGTGACGCTCAGCCGGGTGACTCCGGTGGCCGTCGGCCGGGCGCCGGGGTCAGCTTCGTTCGCACGTTGGATTCCGTACGCGAAAGGATCCCGATGTCGAACGTAACTGACCGCGAACCCCGTTTGTGGTCCCGAATCCTGGTCACCGTGGCGTCTGCCGCGGTACTGGGCGGCCTGACCGCGGCGCCGAGCGCGGCCGAGCCCGCCCTGGACCCGCTGACCGACGAGCAATGGGCCGCGCACGTCGAGCGGGTGGACGAGGCGGTCATCGAGGCGGTGGCCGAGGGCCTGGCCACCGACCGCACCCACACCGTCAACGGCGACGGCGTGACCTGGCTGCCGGAGCGGGCAGCACAGCAGCGGCGGATCGCCAGCGAGCTGTACGCGCGGGGCGAGCTGGTGCCCAACGGCGGCGAGGCCGTGTTCACCGGCGGGCTGCCCGGCGTCAGCAGGACGGCCGTGCTCAACCAGAGCCCCAGCATCGACCCGTCGCGATACCTGGTGCTGGACGCCAACGACGCCAAGCAGAAGATGTGTGAGTACGGCATCATCCCCGAGATCGACGGGATCGCACCGTTGGAGACCGCCGACCTGATCCAACGGGAGTCCTCCCACATCATCGGTCTGGTCGCCGAACTGGCCGCCGCCGACCGCAAGAACGTCATCTGGAACACCACGATGGGTTCCAACGGGGCGCTGGACAGCAGGCTGGCCGCGCTGCGCGACGCCGGCTACGAGCAGTACACCGCCGTGTTCCTGGACGTGCCGATCGAGGCCAGCCTCGAGCGGACCGACCAGCGTCACCGGGACGGCTTCGAGGAGTTCCGCAACGGTGACGTGTGCGCCGGCCGGCACGTCCCGGCCAGGGTCATCGAGGCGCAGGCCGACACCGAGTACGAGAGCGTGAACCGCCGCGTGTTCGAGCTGCACAAGTCCGACTTCGACCGCTGGTACGTCTACGACGCGACGGACCTCCCCGCGGTCCTCGTCGACCAGGGCTGACCGGGCAGTCGGGTGTGCGCGCCGGTACTGGCGCGCACACCCGACCGCTCAACGTGGCTCGACCCTGGCCAGGATCTGTTGCTGCGCGAAGGTCCAGACGTTGCTGGTGGCGAGATACACCAGCACCCCGATGGGCATCGGGAACAGCCAGGCCGAGGCGACCAGGCCGATCGGCGCGAGATACATCAGCACCCTGCTGACCACCGCCAGCTGCGGGTTGTCGGTGTCCTGGCGGCGCAGGGAAGTCCGGATGGACAGGAAGGTCGCGAGGCCGGCGAGCAGCACGAGCGGCAGCCCGACCCCGAGCAGGTGCGCCTTGTCGGTGCCGACGGCGGCCAGCTCGGCCATCGGCTGGCTGAACCAGTTGCCGAGCCGGGCACCCCACACATCCGCGTTCAGGAACGACGCCACGCCCGCCTGATCGAAGACCTGGTTGGTGTGCGCGCCGGGGGCGAACCCGCGCAGCACCCAGAACAGGCTCAGGAACACCGGGATCTGGATCAGGGCCGGCAGGCAGCCGGCGAGCGGACTGGTACCGGCGTCGGCGTGCAGTCGCTGGATCTCGCGGGCCATCCTGGCCCGGTCGGCGCCGTGCCGTTCGCGGATTCGCCTGACCTTGGGCGCGAGTAGCCGCGCGTGCCCGGCGGCCCGGTGCTGGCGCAGCGCGAGGCCGACCAGCAGGGCGCGCACGGTGAAGACGAGAAAGACGATGCCAAGTACCCAGGCGAGTCCGCCGTTCGGGTCGATGACCGCGCCGAAGACGTTGTGCCAGAACCACAGTACGGCCGAGACAGGGTAAAGCAGGAAGTCGAACATCGAACGTCACTCCGTCATGCCAGGGGGATTTCGGACAGGCGGATGCGACTGCCCTACCTGGTGACGGGGTCAGGCAGCCGCGCTGCCCGGTGACGGAGCTCGTGATCGGATGCGGCCAGGCGCGTCGGGATCGCGTAGCCGGACGACGGTGGTCAGTCGCGCCCGTTCGCGCAGGGAGACGGTGCGTACAGTCGCCGGGGTGCTCGCCGGCTCGATCCGCGGCCTCATGGCGAACACGCCGAGCGCGGCGGCCAGACCGGCGGTCAGCGCCCCTGCCAGGCTCAGCGGCCCGGCGTCCCCGGCGGCGGGCAGCGCGAGCAGCAACGCCGGCAGCACCAACGCCACCGCGACGCGCATCCGCGTGCCAACCACGTCCACCCCACGCACAGTACGCGAAATGCCCTGAATGAGGCATTGAGGACGGTGAACGTCGTCAATGCCTCATTCAGGGCATGAGGGTCAGGTCACGCGGAAGCGGAGGGTGTCGGTGAACGTGCGGCCGTGGCGGTCGGTGGCGGTGACCACGGCGCGGTGCTGGCCGGCGTCGAGGTCGGCCGGCAGTTCGAAGCGCCACAGGTGCATCGACCGGTCGGCCAGGCTGCCGCCGTTGACCAGCTGCTGGGCGGCGGCGTGCGGGTCGGACCACTCCGGGCCGACCAGCTGGGCCTCGCCGCGCATGGGCTGGGTGCGCGCGGCGGGCCGGGCGCGGTCGCCGTCGAGGCGGACGTCGACCGTGGCGCCGGTGGACCCGATGAAGAAGTTGGTGGTCAGCCAGGTCCGCCCGGCCAGGTCGGCGCGGCTCACCACCAGCGGGTCGCCGAGTTCGGGTGCCGGGCCATCCGGCGCCTGGTTCCAGGCCTGCCGCGCGGTGTACCAGTCGCGGTAGGTGGGGCTGTTCACGCCGAGCTGGGTCTGTACCGAGTCGCGCTCGCCGGTGACCGAGTAGCGCTCCTGGAACGCGTTGCCCCGCACGTCGAGGGTGAGGATGCCCGGCCGGCCACCGTCGCGGCCGACCGCGACCGGGTAGCCGTCGTCGGTGATCACGCCGGAGTACCAGTCACCGGAGATCGCGCCCGCGGTGATGTGCGGGAACGGCAGCGCGTCGATGCCGAACAGCTCCTGCCAGCCCCGCATGCTGTCGCCGGTGCGCATGTTCTCCACCGAGTGGCTGTGTCCGGAGACCGCGACCGCCCTGCGGTCGGCGAGCAGCTCGTGCACCTCGCGGACCTGGTCGACCTGGTGGATCATGCTGCCCTGGTCGGCGAAGTTGAGCAGGCCGATGTGCGTGGCGACCACGACGAGCTTGTCGTCGTCGACCTTGGCCAGGTCCCGCTCGAGCCAGGCGAGCTGGTCGTCGTCGAGCCGGCCGTTGTACCGCTTGGCGGTCTGCGGGTTGGCGCACTCCGGGTGCTTGCCGTCGGCGTTGTCGACCTCGGGCGTGCACGGGTAGCGCACGGTGTTCAGCGCGAGCACGTGCACGTCGCCGACGTCGTAGGAGTAGTACGCCGGCGCCAGCTGCGCGCGGAAGGTGTCGAAGGAGTGCTCGGCGGTCGCCGCGTCGAAGTCCAGGTCGTGGTTGCCCGGCAGGAACCTGGCCGGACCGTTGGTCATGCTCGTCAGCTCACGCACGTCCGGGTACAGCGACAGGTCGTCCCCGACGACGTCGCCGATGAACAGCGACCCGCAGCCCGCGTAGTCGTGACGCCGGGACAGGTCCCGCATCGCGCCCTTGCGCGCGTACTCGATCTCGGTCCTGTCGTAGGGCTGCAGGTCGCCCGCGATCACGCAGTGCTGCTCGCGGGTCGCGGTCTCCTTGCTGGCCACCACGGGGAAGTTCACCGCGGCCGGTAGCTCGCCGGTCGGCGCGATGCCGCCGTAGCGCAGCGGGGGAGAGCCGGCCGGCAGGTGGTTGTAGTGGAACTGCGCGACGTTCGCCTCGTCCACCGGCACCTGGTAGCCGGCGGGCTGGGTGATGAACACCGTCATGTTGTCGTGCACGGGAAGCCGGTAGCGGCCGCGGGAGTCGGTGGTGACCACGTCGCGCCCGTTGGACACCTGGACGCCACGCAGGCCACGCTCGCGCTGGTCGCTGACGCTGTCCCGGTCACGGTCGACGAACACGGTGCCGGTCAGGAAGGCGGGGTCCGCCGGACCGTCGGCGGTGCGGACGACCTCGATCTGGCCGCGGTAGGCCGAGTCGTTCCAGTCCTTGCCCGCCGTCGCCGGGGCGGCGGCCGCGCCGGGGGAGGCGAGCAGGGTGGCCGCCCCGGCCACGGCCGTGACGGACGCCAGCACCACGCGTTGCCTGCTGCGTTCTCGCGATCGGTTCGTGAACATACTGGCGACCATTCCGGACAAACCTGAACAAGCAGCCCGTTCGCGGCGAACGGCAGGCGACCGTCAGGTGAGGACGACAGACGGCTGACGAGTGACCTCGGTGAGGAACGTGGCCGCGATGTCGGTCAGGACGGCGGGGTCGACGGCGGTCAGCGCGTCGACGGAGTCCCGCCAGTCGGCCAGCCGCAGGGCCCTGGCGATCAGCGGTCGCGCCCGAGCGGTGTCGACGTGCTGTGCCAGGAAGGCCAACGCTTGTGCCTGTAGGCGGGTGCCGAGACTCCCGGCCAGGGTTTCGGCGTGCTCGTGGTCCCCGATGAGCGCCCGGGCTTCGACGATCTTGACCAGTTCCCACGGCGACTCGGCCGCGCGCAGTTCGGTCTCGGCTTCGGTCGCCAGGCTCCTGGCGTGGTCGCGGTCGTTGGCGATGGCCGCGCACTGCGCGATCTCGGCCAGGCTTTTCGCCCGTTGACGCCGGTCGGTGATGGTGTCGGCGGCCTCGGCGGCCGCCAGGGTGAGGCGCCGGGCCTGGTCGTACTGGCCGGCCAGCGCCGCGGCCCGCGCCAGGACCGTCAGCGCCGTCGACCGCCAGCTCGCCACGGTGGCCGCCAGGGCGAGCGCCTCCGCCGCCTGCGTCAGCGTGGTGTCGGCGTGCCCGGCCGCGGCGGCCGCGCGTGCCGCCTCGGCCGAGGTCAGGAGCTGGTCGTAGGGGTCGGTGATCGCCTGGACGAGGTCGAGGACCTGGCGGCGGCCCCCGGCCATCGCCGCGATGACCGTGCGCTGTGCCGGTCCCCGCATCAGCCTGTTGGTAATGGACTTCACCACGGCCAGGGCATGGTCGAAGTCGCCGGCCACGGCCGCCGCCTCGGCCGCCACTGGCAGGACCCATTCCCGGAGGCGCTGTTCCCCGAAGGTTCTCGCCAGGCGCTCGGCGCCGCGCGCGAGGGCCGTGGCGCGGTCGTGGGATCCCGCCAGCGCCATGGCCACCGCCGCTCTCGCCGACGCCTGCGCCCGCCAGTGCGGATCCACGATGCTGGTGGCCAGCGTCGCGGCGCTGTCCGCGAGGACGCGGGCGCGGTCGAGGTCGCCGGCCCTGGCGACCGCGCTCGCCACGTCCGCCAACGCGACGGCCCAGTGCTGGGCGAGGGTGCTGGACCTGGCCGCCGCCTCGGCCTCGGCCGCGAGGTCGGTCGCGCGATCGTGCTGCCCGGCCAGCGCCAGCGCCTGGGCCACCGAGGTGATCGCCCGCGCCCGGGGCTTCTGGTCGACGATCGCGCCGGCGAGGGTGACGGCGTGGTCGAGGTCTCCGGCCAGGACCGCGATCCGCGCGGCCTCCTCGACCACCAGGTCCTGCTCGCCGGTGGCGCGCAGCAGGGGCCGCGCGAGGCGGAAGACGGTTTCCCCGGCGGCCATCAGCTGGGCCATGAGCACGCGCTGCCACTCCGGATTGTCGGCGACGGTGCCGAGCAGACCCCAGGCGCGTGCGACGAGTCGCCGCACGTGGTCGGTGTCGCCGGTCCGCGCCGCCGCCCGCACCACCGCCGCCAGCACGTTGGCCTGCTGGTCGGCTCCGCTGACGGACGCCACGGTCGACGCGGCCTCGCTGACAAGCGTCGCCGCCAGGCCGAGTTCGCCGGCCGCTGCCCGGGATTCGGCCACCTGAGCCAACATCCGCGCCCGGTCGTCGGGACCGATGACCTCGCGCGCGAGGTCGGTGGCGCGGTCGAGTTCGCCCGCCGCGAGGGTGGCTTTCGTCGCGGGTACCAGCGCCCGTGCTCGGACGTACTGATCGGTGGCGCCCCTGGCCACCGCGACGGCCTCGGCGGCGAACTCGGTGGCGCGGTCGGGATCCCCGGCGTGCGCCGCCAGCGCGGCCAGCGCCCACGCGTGCTGGGTCGGGTCGGCGATGGTGCCGGCGACGGCCGCCGCACCGACGATGTCCCCGGCCAGCGCGCCGGCCTCCACCACCACCCGCAGCGCCTCGGCCCGCCTGCGCTCCTGGGCGTCGGCGATGGCGACCGCTCCGGCGAGGTCGCCCGCGCGCGCCTTGTCCCGTAACTCGGCGAAGCCGCCGGGTGAGCGGGCCTTCGCCACCGCCGCCAGCGCGGACTCCCGCTCATGCCGGAGCGTGATGCCGCGCGCCACCGCCTCGGCCTCCTGGCGGACCTCCGCCGCCGCGGGCTCGCCGAGGGTGCCGCCGAGCGCGATCATCGCCGTGACCCGGGTGGTCGGATCGGCGATGGACCTGGCCAGCGCCAGCCCGCGTACCGAACGGCCGAGGCGCGCCCACACCGCGGGCAGGTCGACCGGGATGTGCCGGTTGCGTTCCACCAGACCGTCCCGGCGCACCGCGAGCAGCGCCATGGACCGCAGATCCGCCGGGTCGCGGTCGAGCAGCGCGTCCTGCGCGGCGGCGATCTCGGCGAGCGCGGTCGTGTCCCCGCCGTGCACATCCAGCATGCGGTCATGGCGGAACGGGTCCAGGGCGTGGGTGATCATCCTCGGCAGGTCGCCGACGACCTGGAGCAACGGGAAGTACCCGTGCAGCAGGTAGCCGGGAGTGCTCGCCGGCCAGCGGTCGCGCCGGTAGCCGTCGGCCCAGTCGTGCAGCCGCCGCCGGTACCCGGCCAGCCGGGTGTCGCCGATGAACCGGACGGCGCCCGCGTGCAGTTCCTCGTGGCCGAGCAGGTACACCTCGGGAACCGTCGCGCCGGCCTCGGCCGGCCGGCTGGTGAACGTCCGCCCGGCGACGGCGTGCAGGTCGTCCTCGACCTCCCACGCCTGACGACCGGTCAGCTCCGCCAGCTCCCCGCCGCTGAGGCCACCGCCGGCGGCGGTGACCAGCCCGAGCAGGTCCTGTTCCGCCGGTGAGCCGCGCAGCAGCCGTTTCAGCTCGCGTTCGGCCTCCCGCTGGATGTCCCGCGCGTGCGGGGAGGCGGCGATGGTGTGCTCGACGCCCGGCGCGCGCAGCGGATGCCCGGTTGGCACGTCCGCCGGGAGCGGCGGGTCGTGCCGCCCGGCCACGAGCACCCGCGACCCGGCCGGGGGACTGGCCGGGAGCAACGCGGCCACGCTGTGTCCGCCGGTGTCCTCGTCGAGCCCGTCGACGACGAGGATCAGCCGCTGACCGTCGGCAGCGCACGCCGTGGCGGCGGTGTCCAGCAACGCCAACAACTGCGCGGCGCGGGTGGCGTCGGTCAGGAACGCCGGGACGGGTTCGTCGAGCATCGTCGCCAGCTGCTCGATGACCACGTCCAGGAACGCGTCCCGGTCGCTCTGGGCCGCGAGCCGCGCGGTGATGAAGAACGACACGATCCGCACCCCGGGCGGCGGGTGCAGCACGAACCAGGACAGCAGCGCGGTCTTGCCGGCCCACGGTGCCGCGCGCAGCCACCGGTAGTCCCCGCCGTCGGGGTCGGTGCAGAACGCGGCCAACTCGGCCAGTTCCGCCTCCCGGCCGACCAGGATCTCCGGGGCGATCGCGCGCACCTGGTGGAGGTAGGCCGAACGCGCCGGCCGGCGGTCGGCGAACAGGTTGATCTGGACGTTGCCGTCGCCGACCTGTACGCCCCTGGCGCCCCGCGCGTCGACCTGGTCCACCCGGCGCCTCGCGTCAGTTGAACGTGTTGGTCTGCGTGTTGTGGTCGCCGAGCTGGACGCCCTTGGCCTCACGGACGTCGGCGACGATCACCGTTGGCCCGCCGGCCGCTTCGAGCTGGGCCATCAGCGCTCTGGCGGCCGCCAGCACGTCCTCGTCGCGGTCGGCGCCGCTGGCGGCCAGTGCTTCGCCGAGGGTGGCCTGGTCCTCGGCGTCCAGGACCTCGGCGGCGTCCTCGCCGTGCGCGGCCAACCGCTTGCGCACCGCCGCGCGCAGGCCGGCGTAGGCGTCCTGGATAGCGCCGCTCGCGGTGGCGGTAAGCCCCGCGGCGGCACCCGCGGTGAGTGCGGTGACCACCAGCTCCAGCTCAGACATGCCGAACAGTTTCGCATTCCGGCCGCCGTCACCGCGCGGCACATGTAGTACGATTCTCGTATAATATGAGAACCGTATTAAGTGAGGTTGTCGTCATGGAAACCGGGTATCTCCTCGTCGCGTTGGTGACGGTCGCCGTCAACGCCTTCTCCGGCATCGCCGCCATCACGCGCTTCACGCCGGTCATGCGGACGCTGCGCCCGGCGCTGGCCACGGTCGGCGTGCCGGAGTCGTGGCTGGTCTTCCCGATCGGCGTGCTGAAGGTCGCCGGCGCGGCCGGCGTGCTGCTCGGGGCGCTCTGGGCGCCGCCGCTCGGCACGGCCGCCGCGATCGGTCTGGTCCTCTACTACGTCTGCGCCGTCTACACCCACGTCCGGGTCGGCGACTACCGGTTCCAGTTCGGGTTGGCGACCGGGTTCCTGGCGCTCGCGGTGGCCACGTTGTCGCTCGACCTCGCGCTCCGGTAGGCAGTATTGGACACGGTCTCGCTCGTGCTCGGCAGCGGCGGGATCACCGGCGCCACCGCCGCGCTGGTGGCCTACCTGCGCACTCGGGCCAACCGGCCCAGGCCGACGGTGCTGCACAGCGACACCGCCAACTCGTCCTGGTACGCAATCTGACATTCCACAAAGGACCACCAGTGCCGGTGGTCGCACCCGTGCCCGTCGCGCCGCCGGTTTCCCGTTGGGGGGTAAGCCATCCCGGTCTGCTCGCGGCGCGGTGTCGCTGCGCGGGCAGGCATGGAACTGGTTGATCGGCATGGCGGGCGCGCTCGGGATCTGGCTCGCGGCCGGGGTCCGCGGCCTGGCACTGGTCCTGGCCGCGATGACCCTCGTCGTCGCGGCCACGACGATCGCGTACGGCTGGCGCTCACGGACCCCGGCGCCGGTAGCCTGAACAGTGGCCACGAGGTACCTGGCCACGAGGTCGTCGCCCGTAGTTCATCCTGGGGGGCCAGATGAAATCTTTCGGCGGAACCAGAAAAGCCGAGAACTCGCGGGTTGTGGAGCCTCGGCTCGCCGTGCGCTCGACCCAGCTACGGCGAAGACCCCGTTTCCTGCTGCAGGTCGGCGCGGCTTCGGTCGTGGCGCTCGCCGGGTTCGTCGTGCTCGGTATCGCCGGCGCGCTCGCCTCGCCGCTGAGACCCATTGTCGAGGTGCACGGCATAGGCGGCTCGAAGGCGCGGTTCTTCGAGGATCCGGTGATCCGCGAGATACTGCTGCGCAACAACATGCGGGTGACGGTGAGCGACTTCGGTTCCCGGCAGGCCGCGCGGGCACTGGAGAACGCCCTGACCACCGACCGGGAATCGGTCGACTTCGTGTTCTCCTCCACGCAGGCTTCGGCCGAGCTGACCAAGGACGTGATCGCCGCCCGCGGCGAGCCGCCACCGGACTCCCGCAAGATCTTCACCAGCCCGGTGGTGTTGGCCTCCTACCGCCCGTACGCGGAACTGTTGGAGGCCAACGAGATCGCGACCCAACACCCGGGAACCGAGTCGCAGTACTACACCGTCGATCTGGCCAGGTTCCTCGAACTGGGCGTGGCGCGCACGACCTGGGCGGAGCTGAGCCGGCACCCGGCGGTCCGCGCGGGCGCCACCGCGCAGGTGCCCTCCGGCAGGATCGTGCTCGCCCAGACCACCGACATGTGCACCTCCAGCGGCGGCGGCACGTTCGCCGGCCTGGTTGCCTGGCAGCTCAACGGCAACGCCGTGGTGCAGAACGAGGAAGAGGCCGACCGGGTCGCGGCGGCCGGCGCACCGCTGCTGCGGGAACAGGGGCAGCCGCTGACCAGCCCGTTCGAGCAGTACACCTCGCCGCAGGGACCGGACATCGCGCCGATCACCGTGCTCTACGAGCACCAGTACCTCGAGTACCAGGCGGGCCTCGGCACCCCGGACGACAACCTGGTGCTGCTCTACCCCGACGTGATCGCCAGCAGCGAGCCGGACTTCATCGCGCGTACCGAACAGGGCAGGGCGCTCGGACAACTGCTCACCGACGAGCGCAGCGGGATCGGACACCGCGCGACCGAACTGGGCTACCGCGTGTTCGGTGACCCCGGCGACCGGCTGGACCGGTGGCTGCTCGACCGCACCGGTGGCGCCATGTCCCACCACCGGGACCTGGGGACCGTGGCGTCCATGCCCGACGCCGACCTGATGGACCGGATCATCCGCGGTGTCGGCGGCTGCTGAGCGTCGGCGGATCGGCGGCCTGCTGGCCGCCGCGGCCGTGCTCGCCTCCTGCACGAGCGCCCCGCCGACCGAGCCGCTGACCGTGCTCGCCGACTCGACCATCGCCGCCATCGAGCCGCTGCTGAGCGACCTGCGCGCGGAGACCGGGCTGGCGCTGCGGGTGGACTACCTGCCGACGCTCGCCGCGAGCCGCGTGCTCACCGAACCCAACGACTACGACCTCGCGTGGCTGGCCACCGATCGCTACCTGCGGCTCGACCCGCGCCGCGGCGACCCGCCACGCACCGCGACGATGACCACCGCGGTGGCCGTCGGCCTTCGCCCCGGCGTGGCCGACCGCCTGGGTACCGACCCCACCTGGGCCGACCTCGCCGACGCCGCGGCCGCCGGCACGGTGACGTTCGCGATGGCCGACCCGCGCGTGGCCGAGAGCGCGGTCGGTGCGCTCGTCGGCGTCGCCACCGCGGCCACCGGCACCGGCAGCGCGCTGCGCGAGCAGGACATCACCTGCGACCACCTGCGGGGATTCCGGCACGGGCACCGGGTGATGGCCGAGACCGACCTCGAGACCGCGGCCAGGTTCACGCGCGCCGGGTCGGACGTCGATGGTCTGGTCGGCTACGAGTCCGACCTGGCCGCGCTCAACGCGTCCGACCGGCTGGCCGAACCACTGGAGATCGTGCGCCCGGCCGACGGCGCGGTCCAGTCCGACTACCCGCTGCTGCTGCTCGACCTGAACCGCCAGGGCGACTACCGGCGGCTGGCCGACTGGGTGCGCACCGAGTCCACCCAGCGCCGGTTGGTGGCGACCACCTGGCGCCGCCCGGTGATCGCCGGCGTGCCCCGCCCGCCCGGCCTGCCGGCGTCCACCGGGGGTGAGCTCTACTTCCCGGACACCGCGGCCGTGGTCAGGACCCTGGTCGATGGCTACGCCGATGCGCGTGCCCAGCCGGCCGCGCACACGGTGTTCGTGCTGGACTTCTCCGGCTCGATGCGCGGCGCGCCGATGGCCGCGCTGCGCACGGCGTTCGACCGGCTGACCGACTGGCGGTCGCACGCGGGCGAGCGGGTGACCGTGCTGCGGTTCGGCGCGGCCGTCGCGCGTGAGCCGACCGTCACCATCACCGGCCCCGGCGACCGCGACCGGCTCCGCGCGGCCGTCGCCACGGAGTCCTACGCGGCCAGGACCGCGGTGTGGGCCGCGCTCGACCGGGCCTACGACGTGGTCGCCGAGTTCCCGGCCGGCACCCCGGCGACGATCGTGCTGGTCACCGACGGCCACAGCAACGCGGGCCGGTCGCTGGCCGACCACCTCCGCGAGCCGCGGCCGGCGGCCGTGTCGCTGCTGGTGCTGACCACCGGCGCCGTCGACGACGCGGCCCTCACCCGCGCGGTCACCGCGACCGGCGGTCGGTTGCTGGCCGCGACGAGCACCGAGCTGGAGCGGACTCTGGAGGATCTCCGTGGCTGTGTTTGACGGCGAATGGTGGGGCGTGTGGTGGCCGTGGATGATCGTGTGGGCGGTGGTGCTGGCCGCGCTGGGCAGCGCGGTGGCCGTGTTCGTCGTCCACCGGCGAGCCGCCCGCCGCGAGCGGCATCGGTCGCCGGCGGTCAACAGCCCGTTCTACCTTGACGAGGAACTTGTCGCCCCGCTGTACCAGTTCCTCAACAAGGGCATCGACCACGAGACCATCATCCAGACACAGCGCGACATCAACGAGATCACCACGAAGGCGCCGGAGATCCTGGCGCTCAACCGAAACCGCGAGACGACCACCGAGACGGTGGCGACCTATTCGGACAAGGCGGTCGCGGTGATCGCCCGCGTGCTCGACATCCTCAAGGAGAACGACTCGATCGTGCGAGTCGACCTGCACACCGGCGAGATCGTCGAGGACGGCGCCCTGGCCGCGACCGGGCACGGCGGGCAGCGGCGACTGCGGCTCAGCGACCTCAATCGCACCGAGTGCTACGTCCACCTCAGCGGCGAGTACACCCAGCTGGGGGACGGCAGCGACTCCGACACGGTCACCTACACCGCGCCGCTCGGCGAGCCGGTGACGACGCCTGGCCACCGTCCACACGTGCTGGTCACCTGTCATTCCCGTTGGATACTGCGCGATCTGCGGGCGGGGGCCGCCGCGACCTGTCTCGGGCAGGTGGGTCGATGGGACCCCGTCGATGGCTCGGTGACGATCCATCCGCTGGCACTGTTCCAGTAAGCCGGTCGTTGACAAACAAGTGTTTGTAAGTTCACGCTGGGCCGGTGACGACCTTGCGCATCGAGGACCGGGACGACCGGATGATCGTGTGGTTGGACCAGCCCGCGGTGCGGAACGCGATCGACGCCGGACTGGTGCGCGATCTCGACGACGTGTGCGCGCGGCTGGAACAGACGCCGAAACCGTTGCTGGTCACCAGCGACCACGGCTACTTCGCCGCCGGCGCCGACATCCGGGAGCTGGCCGGCGCCGGCCGGGACTTCGCGCTCCACGGCCGCACCCGCGGGCTGTTCGCGCGAGTCAGCGCGCTGCCCATGCCCACCGTGGCCGCCGTGGACGGGTTCGCGATCGGCGGTGGCGCCGAACTCGCCTACGCCTGTGATCTGCGGATAGCCAGCGACCGCGCGGTCTTCGCCAACCCGGAGCCCGCACTCGGGATCACCGCGGCGGCCGGCGGCTGCTGGCGGCTGCCCGAACTGGTCGGGCCGGCGATGGCCAAGCTGATGCTGTTCACCGGCCACCGGCTCGCTGCCCAGGACGCCCTGCGGTGCGGGCTGGTCGCCGACGTGGTTCCGGCGGCCGACCTGATGGACACCGCGCACGCGCTGATCGACCGGATGGGCAGGGCCTCCGCCGCGGCGCTGCGGGTCACCAAGATCGTGCTGGACGCCCGGGGCGCGCATCCGGCGGCCGACGCGTTGGCCCAGGCACTGTTGCTCGAGGACGACGAGAAGCGCGCCCGGATGGCCGGCTTCCTCAACAAACGCCAGGGGTGAGGCATGTCGGACACAACCTCGGTCGCCGTCATCGGGTGCGGGACCATGGGCACCGGGATCGCGACCGCGGCCGCCGCCAGCGGGATGGCCGTTGTGCTGTACGACATCGACGCCGACCGGGCACGCCGGGTCGCCGACCGGGCCGCGCGGCGCGCGGGCGGGAACACCCCCGAGGTCCGCACGAGCATCTCCGGCGCGGTCGCGGAGGTCGACGTGGTGGTGGAGACGGTGCCCGAGGTGCTCGAGCTCAAGGCGACCGTGCTGCGCGCGGTGCACGCACATGCCAAACCGGACGGTCTGCTTTCCACGAACACGTCCACCATGTCGATCGTGACGCTGGAGAACCTGGCCGGCTGCGCCGGACGGTTGATCGGGATCCATTTCTTCAACCCGGCCGACAAGCTGCGGCTGGTCGAGATCATCCGCGGTCCCACCACTCCACAGTCGACCGTCGACCGGGCCGAGGCGTTCGCGCACGCCCTGGGCAAGACGCCGATCGTCATCCGCGACCTGCCGGGGTTCGTCACCAGCCGACTCGGGCTGGTGCTCGGCAACGAGGCCATGGGGCTGCTCGCCGACGGCGCCGCGACCACCACCGCGATCGACACCGCCATGCGGCTTGGCTACAACCACCCCATGGGACCGCTGGAACTCGCCGATCTCGTCGGGCTCGACGCGCGGCTGAACAACCTGCGCTCGCTGTACGCGGCCTCCGGCGAACAGCGCTTCCGGCCGCCGCCGATCCTGGTCGAGATGGTGCGCAACGACTATCTCGGGCGGAAGAACGCCCGCGGCTTCTACTACTACGACGCGCACGGGCACAAGACCGGTGAGACCGCCGTGGTGCGTCCGGCCGACCCTGGCGACTGACCCGTGGACGTTCTCCTTGCCGGCGACCATGTCTGGTGTGCCGAGGCGGCGGGCGAGCCGCTGGCGCTCACCGAACACCTCGCGGCGGCCGGGCACGACCTGACCGTCGTGCTTGGACTGTCGATGACGGACACGTTTCGCGCCGAGCACGCGGAACGGTTGCGGTTCCTCGGCTTCGGCGGGTTCGGCGGCAACCGGCGGCTCACCGACGCCGATGTCCTGGAGGTGCTGCCCGTCGGGCTGGCCAGCGTCGCGTCGCTGGTCAGGAGCGGGCGGCTGCCGGTCGACGTGGTGTTCCTGCAGGTCGCCGCGGACGGTGCCAACTCCGGGGTCACCGCCGGGTATCTCGGTGCCGCGGTGGCGCGGGCGCGGACCGTGGTCGGCCAGGTGAACCCCCGGCTGCCGAGGACCTTCGGCGACACCGAGCTGCGGCGGGTCGACGTCCGCGTACCCGCCGACCGGGCGCTGCCGACCGTGCGGGCCTCGGCGGACCCCGACCTGGCGGGCGCCATCGCCGAGCACCTCGGGCGGATCGTCGGCGACGGCGCGGTCCTGCAGGTCGGCTGGGGTGCGTTGCCGGACGCGGTGGTGGCCCGGTTGACCGGGAAACGCGGGCTGACCGTCCACTCGGGAGCCATCGGCGACGCGGCCGTGCGACTGCACCGGGCGGGCGCGCTCGTCGACCGGGAGCCGGCGGTGGTCGCCGGAATGCTGGCCGGTACCGAGGAGCTGTACGAGTTCGCCGACCGCAACCCGGCGGTCGAGGTGTGGTCCTACGAGCACCTGCACCGGTCGAGCGTCCTCGCCCGGCTCGGCGGCCTGACCATGGTCAACACCGCGCTCGAGATCGACCTGACCGGTCAGGTCAACTCCGAGTCGGCGGGCGGGCGGTACGTCGGCGCGGTCGGTGGGCTGGTCGAGTTCGCCAGATCGGCCAGGATCACCGGCGGCACCGTGGTGTTCGTGGTGCCCGCGCGGCGGATCGTGCCGGCGCTGACCGGCCCGGTGACCCTGCCGCGCAGCGAGGTCGACCTCGTGGTCACCGAGCGCGGCATCGCCGACCTGCGGGGGAAGTCGCTCGCCGAGCGGGAGCAGGTGCTGACCGGTGTCAGCGGGTGAGCACGCCGGCGAGCACCTGGTTCGCCATCTCCGCGCCGATGTCCTCGGCCGAGCGCCGGCCGGTCGGGCTGTACCACCGCGACACGCTCTGGCCGATGGCGAGGATGCCGTACATGGTCAGCTTGGGGTCGCCGAACGCGAACGCGCCCGCGCCCCGGCCGTCCTCGAGCAGCTCCATCCAGCAGGCCTCGTACTCGTTGCGCAGCCGCAGGATCTCCCGCAGCCGGGCGCCCTTGAGCGAGCGCACCTCGACGTGGCTGGTCCAGGCGAGATACCGGCGCCGCGCGTGGTGCACGACGTGCGACTCGATCGCGGCCCGCAGTCGCTCGACCGGGTCGTCGGAGCCGGCCATGGCCTGGTTGAGGCCCGACCTGATCTCGGTCATGCCGTCCTTCATGATCAGGTAGAGCAGCTCCTCCTTGCCGGAGATGTAGTTGTACAGCGAGGCGACGTGCATGCCGACCGCGGCGGCGATCCGCCGCAGGTCGGTCGCCGCGTAGCCGGAGCTGTAGAAGTGCCGCGCCGCCTGATCCTTGATCACGGCCAGCTTCTCGAGGTGGGCCTCGGTGCGTGCGCCGCGTCGCTGGCGGGTGGTCGGCGTTCGTCCGCTTGTCGTCACGTGGTTCCTCGTCGTGGTCGTACATCTCGGTGGTTGGCATGTTACCGAAGTCCGGCTACCGTCGACAGACAAGCGTTTGTAGGAGTTCATTATGGCACTTCCGCACGCATCCGGTCCGGAGTGGACACGTCCGGCCGTCGAGCTGGTGTCCCCTGGCGTGTACCGAATCCCGCTGCCACTGCCCAACGACGCGCTGCGCGCGGTGAACGTGTACGCCCTGATCGACGACGCCGGCGAGCTCACCATGATCGACTCCGGCTGGGCGCTGACCGAGGCGCGCGACCAGCTTGGCCGGGCACTGCGCGAGCTCGGGTTCGGTCTCGGCGAGGTGCGGCGCTTCCTGATCACCCACGTGCACCGGGACCATTATTCGCACGCGGTGGCGCTGCGTCAGGAGTTCGGCACGAGAATCAGCCTCGGCGCGGGGGAGCGGCCGTCGATCGAGGCCTACGTCGAGCGCACCGGGCTGCCCATGGCGCCGCAGATCGCCGCGCTGCGCCGCCTCGGTGCGACCGCGCAGGCCGACGCGCTGGTCGCCGCCGGCAGGCGCGGCAACGTGACCTGGGAACATCCGGACGACTGGCTCGAGGAGGGGCCGATCCCACTGGCCGGGCGGGTCCTGGACGCGCTGGCCACGCCAGGGCACACCCGGGGCCATCTGGTCTTCGTCGACCACGCCACCGGGTTGCTGTTCGGCGGCGACCACGTGCTGCCGCACATCACGCCGTCGATCGGCTTCGAGCCGGCGCCTGGTGACCAGCCGCTGCGCGCCTATCTCGGCTCGTTGAAGGTCGTGCGCGCGTTGCCGGACCTGCGGCTGCTGCCAGCGCACGGCCCGGTCGTGGCGTCGACGCACGCGCGGATCGACGAGCTGTTGGCCCATCACCAGCGACGGCTGGACGCGTGCGCCGCCGAGGTGGCGCGCGGCAGCGCGTTGGCGCCGGAGGTGGCCGCCAGGCTCGCCTGGACGGGCCGGGAACGGCCACTGTCCGACCTGGACCCGTTCAACCAGATGCTCGCCGTTCTGGAAACTGCCGCACATCTGGACGTCCTTGTGGCACAAGGAGTCCTGCGCTCGGCCCAAGTGGACGGTGTGCTCGGCTACCACTATTGACAAACAAGTGTTTGTAGGTGAACCTTGTTGCGAGGGTCACGTTTCGGGGGCTGCCGCGCGATCAAGGAGGATCCCGCATGGACGATTCAGCCGACCGGGCCGAGAGCCTGATCGACGTCACGATCGACGGCGCGGTGGGCTGGTTGGTACTCAACCGGCCCGACAAGCTCAACGCCATGAACGCCGCGATGTTGGCCCAGTTCAGCGCATCGCTGGACCGGCTCAACGCCGACGACGCCGTACGGGTCATCGTGATCCGCGGCGCCGGTCGCGCCTTCTCCACCGGCTACGACATCGAGCGCAGGCCGGACGGCGCGAACCCCCACCGGGACGCGGTCGAGGACTTCGACCGGCTCAAGCTCAACATCGACCGCTTCCGGTCCATCTGGGACGGTCCGAAGCCGGTGATCGCCGCCGTGCACGGCTACTGCCTCGCCGGCGCCACCCAGCTGTGCGTGTTCGCCGACATCACCGTGGTCGCCGAGGACGCGAAGATCGGACTGCCCAAGATCCCCGTCGGCGGCGGCTACATCACTCCACTGTGGACCTGGCTGGTCGGTCCGAAACGGGCCAAGCAGATGGCCTTCACCTCTGGCAGCTCGATCTCCGGCGCCACCTCGGTGGACTGGGGCTGGGCCAACTACGCGGTGCCGGAGGCGGACCTGTGGGACTCGGTGACCGAGCTGGCCACCAACATCGCCCGCACCCCGGCGCCGATCCTGCGGATGAAGAAGCACTCGGTCAACCGGATCATGGACCTGCAGGGCTTCAGCGCGTCGGCGATGCTCGGCGCGGAGACCGATGCCTTGCTGCACATGGACTCCTCGGTCAAACTGCTGAGCACCGAGATCCGTGAACACGGCCTGAAAGCGGCCATCAGGGCGTTCGAGGCGGGTGAGCTGTCCTGATGGGACTGCCGACGTTCGACGAGCTGCCGAGGATCGAGAAGCTGGATCTGCCGCACAGCTGGGGTGTCTGGGGCGCTGAGGACAACCTCGGCACGCTCAACCTGATCACCGACGACAAGCGCACCTCGGCGATGCGCTCGGCGTTGACCGGTGAGGTGGTCAACCTGACCCTGCCGCTGTCCGAGCCGAGCCCACCGCTGTACCGGCGGCCGGCCTACCGGCACACCGTCTTCGCCAGCGGCCGCAACTCCAACGACGACTACCTGGACAGCTTCTACCTCCAGGGATCGACCCAGTGGGACGGCCTGCGGCACATCCGCTGTCGCGAGTTCGGCTTCTACGGCGGCCTCGACGAGGACTTCCAGCCAGGCCAGGGACGGTTGGGCATCGAGCACTGGGCCGAGGTCGGCATCATCAGCCGCGGTGTGCTGGTCGACCTGCCCCGGCACTGCGCTGGCATCGGCCGCGAGTACGACCCGTTCAGCGGCGAGGCGGTCACCGAGGACCTGGTCGCCGAGGCCGCCGCCGCACAGGGCGTGACGTTCGCGCCGGGCGACGTGCTGTGTGTCCACTTCGGCTGGGCGGGTGCCTACTTCGGACTCCCCGAGGACCAGCGCGCCGAGTCCACCGGGCGCACCCGGTTCGCCGGGCTGATCGGCAGCGAGGGCATGGCGCGGTTCCTGTGGGACAACCATGTCGCGGCCGTGGTGTGCGACAACCCGGCGGTGGAGGTGTCCCCCGGCGACCCGGCGGTCGGGTCGCTGCACCGGCGCACGATCCCGACCCTCGGGCTCGCGCTGGGTGAGCTGTTCGACTTCCGCCGGCTCGCCGAGACCTGCGTTGCCAGGGGCCGCAACGACTTCCTGTTCGTCGCGGTGCCGGTGAACGTGCCGGGCGCGATCGGCTCGCCGGGCAACGCGGTGGCCGTGCTATGACCGAGTCCCTGTTGGCCGGCGAGCGTGCAGCCGCCAGGGCGCGGCTGGCCGCGCTGTTTGAGCCGCCGGCGGTGACCCTGGTCGGCGCCAGCCCGAACAGTCACGCCACCACCGCGCTGTACCGCAACCTCACCCGCGAGGACCGGCGGTTCCCCCGCCCGGTGCACCTGGTCAACCCGAACCGCCCCGACGTTCTCGGCCACCCGACCGTGCCCTCCCTGGACGCCATCGACGGCGACCTCGGGCTGGTGTACCTGTTGGTCGGCGCGGACCGGTCGATGGCGGTACTGGCCGAGATCGCCGACAAGGGCCTCGCCGACCGGATCTCCGGGATCGTCGCCTACGCGGCCGGGTTCGCCGAGGCGGGCGACCCCGAGCGGCAGGACCGGCTGGCGGCCGCCGCGAACGCGCTCGGGCTGCCGCTGCTCGGTCCACAGTCGACCGGCATCATCTCCGCCGCCGCCCGGCTGGTGGCGGTGACCGACCCGGTCCCGGAGGAGTACGTGCCGGGACGGGTCGGGTTCGTCGCGCAGAGCACCGGACTGTTGGGCGGCGCGGTCGGCTGGCTGATGCGCCGCGGGATCGGCATCGGCGTGGCGGTCGGCTTCGGCAACGCGGCCGCGATCTCCTACCCGGAACTGGCTTCGGTGCTGCTCGAACGCGACGACCTGGACGTGGTCTGCGTGTACGCCGACGCGCTCGCCGACGTGTCCGCGCTGGCCGGACTCGGCGACCTCGCCCGGCGGGTCGGCAAACCGGTGATCGTCTACCGGGGCGCGCAGACCCCGTCCGCGCGCCGGCTGGCCATGTCGCACACCGGCATGCTCGCGACCAGCGAGCGGGTGGTGCGCGGCGTCGCCGAGCAGCACGGCATCCTGGTCGCGGACAGCTTCGAGGAACTGTTGTGGGCCGCGGAACTGTTCGTCCGCGCCGATGTCCGCGCGCTCACCAACCCCGGCGTTGGGGTGATCACCGGGTCGGGCGGCGGCGGGCTGATCGCCGCGGAGAGCATCGAGCGCGCCGGCATGGTGTTGGCCGCGCCGACCGAACAGACCCGCGGCGCGCTGGCGCTGGCCGAGTCACAGCAGGCGAACCCGCTCGACGTCGGCGCGATCTCGTTGGACCGCACCGAGCGCTACCAGGAGCTGGTGACGGCGTTCGCCGCCGACCCCAACTTCGGGATCGTGGTCAAGGTCGGCTCGCTCGGCGCGCCATCGGAGGCCATGCCGACCCATCACCGGATGACCGGCATGTTCGCCAGCGCGGCCGTGGCAGCGGGGAAGCTGCCGGTGGTCGCCTTCTCCTTCCCGGAGGACCCACGGGACTTCCGCGAGACCGTGCCGTGGGACGGTGTGCTGGTCGTCGGCGGCGAGGCGGAGCTGGTCGGAAAACTGCGGCTGCTCAACGGCTGGGCGGGCGGCGGCCCGACCGCCCCACCGGAGTCACCGGCCGCGAGCCCGGCGGCCGACCTGGCGCTCGCGGTCGCCGGCGACGAGGTCGGCCTCGACCTCGCCCGCTCGCTGGGACTCGGCATCCCCCGGTCGGTCACCGTGCACGGTGCGGTGTCCGGTGTGGACTGGGAGCCGGTGGTGGCCAAGACCGCGAAGGCGTTGCCGCACCGGGCGAAGGTCGGCGGGGTCATCCTCGGGCTGCGCGGCGCCGACCAGGTCCAGGCCGCGACCACGTTGCTGGCCGCCAGGTTCGACGCCCCGGTGACGCTGGCCGAGCAGGTCGACCACGACGAGGCGTACTTCCTCGGCCTGCAACGGGACGCGGCCGGTCATCCGCTGATCGCGTTCGGCGGCGGGGTGGCCACCGACGACTCCGAGGTCGCGATCCGGCTGTGCCCGATCGACGCCGCCGAGGCGGCCAGGCTGGTCGCCAGGGCAGGCGGCCCGGCCGAGCTCGGTGCGGTACTGGTGCTGGCGAGCGAGCTGATCGCCTCCCGGCCGGACCTCGCGGTCGTCGACATGAACCCGATCGTGCGCGCCAGGGACGGCTCGCTGGTCGCGATCGACGTCAAGGTCTATCCGTCCACTCTGGACTAGGAGCAGCGATGGAGTTCAGCTACCCGGCCGAGGACCTCGAGTTCGGCCGCAAGTACGCGGACTGGCTCGCCGAGACGGTCGAGCCGGGCTGGCACGCCAGGCATCCGACCGGCTCGGCCAGCTGGTACGAGCTGCAGGCCGAGTGGGACCGCAAGGTGTACGCCGGCGGCTGGGCGGGCGCGTTCTGGCCGAAGGAACACGGCGGTCTTGGCCTCACCCCGTCGCAGCGGATCATCTTCGCCGCGCTCACCGCGGCCGCCGACGCGCCGGAGGGGCTCGGCAAGATCGGCAAACGACTGGTCGCGCCGCTGCTGATGAACTACGGCACCGAGACCCAACAGCGGCGGCACCTGCCGAGGATCACCCGGGGCGAGGAGTTCTGGTGCCAGGGCTTCTCCGAGCCGGACGCCGGCTCGGACCTCGCCTCGCTGCGCACCAGGGCCGTGCTCGACGGCGACCACTTCGTGGTCGACGGGCAGAAGGTGTGGACCAGCTTCGCCAAACAGGCGGACTGGTGTTTCCTGTTGGTGCGCACCGATCCGGACGCGCGCAAGCACGACGGCATCTCCATCCTGCTGGTCCCGATGGACACCGAGGGCATCGACATCCGGCCGATCAAACAGATCACCGGTTCCGGCACGTTCAACGAGGTCTTCTTCGACGACGTGCGTGTGCCAAAGGAGAACCTGGTCGGCGAGCTGAACCAGGGCTGGCGGATGGCGGTGTCCATCCTCGCGCACGAACGTGGGTTCGAGATGGCCTTCGGGCTGCTCGCCTCGGTCAACGCCCGGCTCGACACGCTGGTGCGCGACCTGGCCGAGGCGCCGCGCGACCGGACGGTCGCCGCGGCCACCGAACTGGGCCGGCTGCAGGCGCGGTACCTGGCGGCGCAGATCGGCGCGGTTCGGCTGCTCGCCGGGGAGGCCGAGTCCGCCGAGCCGGACGAGCTGACCTCGATCGTCCGGATGCAGGTCGCCGAGCTGTGGGCGGCGACCACCACCGCCTCGATGCTCCTGGCCGGCCCGACGGCCATGGTCACCGACGACGGCGGCTACACCGGCGACTGGCTCGCGGCGCGCGGCTCCACCATCGCCGGCGGCACCTCGGAGATCCAACGCAACATCATCGCCCGGCGGGTGCTCGCGCTGCGCTAGGAGGGAACCACATGCGGATCAACCCCGACAGCGAGGAGACCGCCGCCACGACCGCGTTCGGCGATCTGGTCGCGAGTCTCGGCACCACCGATCCCGACCACCTCGACGCCGCCCGGCTGCGGACGGTCTCGGCCGCGCTCGCCCGCGACGGGTGGCTCGAGGTCGCCACCGACGGCACGTTCACCCTGCTGTGCGCCCTCGCCGAGCGTGCCGGCGCCGGCGGTCGGCCGTTCGCCCACCCGCTGCTGGAAGGCTGGTTGGCCCGCCGGATCCTGGCCGCCCTGCCCGACCCGCCGGCGGTCGCCGCCGGCGAGGTGCTCACGGTCGCGGTGGACCTGTTGTGTGGCAACGACACCGGCGCCTCGGCCGGTGCGGTCCCGTTCGGCGGCATCGCCGACACCGTGCTCGTGCCGGTCGTGCTCCAGGACGGGTCGGCCAGGGTGCACCACGCGGCACCGGGTGCCCTGCCGCTGGCCGCCGGCCTCGCGGTCGACCGGACCGTGCCGACCCGGCACCTCGAACGGTCCGCTGTGGACGCGCCGGTGGCCGGTGTGCTGCCGGCGGCGGAGGTACGCAGGCTGGCCGCCGAGTACCTGTGCCTGCAGGCCTGCGAGATCGCCGGCATCGTCCGGGTGCTGCTCGACTCGACCGTGGCACACCTGCGCTCCCGCAGGCAGTTCGGCAGCCTGCTGGCGAGTTTCCAGGCGCTGCAACACCGTGCGGCCGACCTGCTGGTGGACGTCGAGTCGGTGCGCTCGCTGGCCAGCCATGCCGGCTGGGCGGTCGAGGTCGGCGCACCGTCCGGTGCGGACTACGCGCTCACCGCCAAGGGCTTCGCCGGCGAGCGTGGTATCGAGATCGCCAACGGCGCGATCCAGCTGCACGGCGGCATCGGCTTCACCTGGGAGGCCGGCCTGCACTGGGGCGCCAACCGGATCGCCTACCGCGCGGTGACCGGCCGGCACGCGAGCGACGCGCTGCACGAGGCCGGGCTGCGCGCGGTCGCCAGGGGCGGGCTGCTGCCCGGGATCTCGCCGGTGGTGGCGGTGGGCACGTCGTGACAGCCAAAACCACCGAGGAGATCGTCGCCGCCGAGGATCCGAGTCGGATCCCGATGGCGACCAGCGTCGGCAGACACCTCGTCGGCGCGGTCGCGTTGGCCTGGTTCGTGATCCAGGCGTACATGGCCTACGACCCGGCGGCCGTGTCCGTGGTGCAGCAGCGGGTGATCCACCTCGGCTGCGCGCTGGCGCTGGCCTCGGCGATGTGGTTCGCCAGCACCACGAAGTGGTACCTGCAGGCCGTCAGCCTGGTGCTGCTGGTCGCCTCGGTGCTCATCCAGCTCTACACCTACTTCGAGGTCGAGCGGCAGAACGAGGTCCAGGGTCTCTACGAGGGGCTCGACCTGCCGGTGGCGATCGCCGGACTCGTGGTGGTGCTGTTCTTCACCTACCGGATGTTCGGCTGGCCCATGCCGGTCATCGGGCTGGTGTTCATCGCGTGGGCGCTGTGGGGCGACGAGTTACCCGGCCTGCTGGCCGTGGTCGGCGACGACTTCGAGCGGCTCATCCCGGCGATCTTCTACAGCGGAGAGGGGGTGCACGGCGTCCCGCTCGGCGCGTCCACTCAGTACATCTTCATGTTCATCGTGTTCGGCTCGTTCCTGCTGGAGTTCGGCGCCGGGGACCTGCTCAACCGGGTGGTGCGGGTGGTGTTCCGCCGTTCGCGCGGCGCGGCCGGCAAGATGTCGGTGGCCAGCAGCCTGTTGTTCGGCGTGGTGTCCGACTCGACGACGGCGAACGTGGCGACCACCGGCTCGGTGATGATCCCGGCGATGAAACGCTCCGGGTTCCGGGCGGAACCGGCCGCGGCGATCGAGTCCGCCGGCGCGGTCGGCGGGCAGATCTTCCCGCCGGTGATGGGTTCGGTGGCGTTCATCATGGTGTCGCTCACCGGCATCCCCTACACCACGGTGATCGCCGCCGCGCTGATCCCGGCGCTGCTCTACTATCTCGCGCTGTACCTCGCGGTCGACGGCCACGCCGCGCGCAACGGCATCGGCCCGGCACCGGCCGACGAGGACGAGGACCCGGTGTCCCGCAGGGATCTCTGGCTCGACGCGATCGTCATGGTGGTCCCGCTCGGGTTCCTGATCTACCTGCTGGTGATCGCGCGCTGGGAACCGGGCGAGGCGGCCGTGTGGTCACTGGGCGCGGTCACGATCCTCTACCTCGTCCGGCACCGGTCGGTGAGCGCGTTGCGCACGATCGTGCGGGCCACCATCAACGGCACCAAGCGCGCGGTACTGGTCGCGGTGATCACCGGCGCGGTCGGCACGATCATCGGTCCGGTGCTGATCAGCGGGCTCGGCCTGCAGCTCACCGGGTCGCTTATCGACCTGTCCAACGGGAACATGTGGGCGCTGTTCGTGCTGACCCTGTTGGGCTCGCTGGTGCTCGGCTCCGGCCTGCCGTCGACGGCGACCTACATCCTGCTGGCGATCCTGGTGGCGCCGCCGCTGGTGGAGCTCGGCGTGCCGCTACTGGTGATCCACATGTTCATCATGTACGCGGGCGTGCTGTCCGACCTGTCCCCGCCGACGATGGCCACCGTCTTCGTCGCGTCCGGGATCGCGGAGAGCAAACCGATGCGGACCGGCATGCTGGCCATGGGCTTCGGCGTCGCCGGTCTGGTCGTGCCGTTCATGTTCGTCAACCGCGACGGGCTGCTCATGGAGGGCGGCCCGCTGGCGGTGGTGACCGACACCGTGTTCGCGGTGTTGTGCGTTGCGGCGATGGCGGCGGCGATCTCCGGGTATCTCGGCGGCAGGCTCGGCCTGCCGGCCAGGATCGCCTGCTTCGCCGCCGGAATCGCTCTGGTCCCCGGTGGGGTCGCCATGACCACCGCTGGCTTGCTGCTGTTGGCGCTCGCCGCCGGGTCGGCGATCCTGCGCGGCACCCGAATGGCGACAACCTGACCGACCCGAAGGGATAGTGCGATTATGCGACCGAGGTCAAGGGTGGTGGCGCTGCTGGTCGCCGCGGCCACCACGATGGGACTGTCCGCGTGCGGCGACAGCTCCACAGCGGACGGTGGGGACTGCCCGTCGTGGGGTGACGCGACCGTGCGGGTCGGCGGCGGGGCCACCGGCGGGCAGTACTTCGTGATGGGCGGCGAGCTGTCCCGGCTGATCAACGAGGAACTCGACTGCGTGCGGGCAACCTCGGCCGCCGGCACCTCCGCGGAGTTCATCCGCAGCGGCCTGGACGTGGTGCTGACCATCGGCGACAACGCGTACTCCGCGTGGTCCGGGGTCGGTGGGAACTCGTTCAAGGAAGGCGAGAAGTACGACTACTTCTACGGCGGCACCGGGTTCGGCACGCCGTTCTTCGTGGTCGCGCTGAAGGACTCGCCGCTGGACTCGGTGAGCGATCTCGGGCCGGACGACACGATCGCCACCAACGCGCCGACGCTCACCCAGGTGCTCGACGAGTATCTCGCGGTGCACGACGTCTCGCCGAAGACGACCATCATCGAGGGCTACGACCAGTCGCTGACCGCGCTGCGGCGCGGACAGATCGACGCGATCCACTATGGATCGGCACACCCGAACCCGGCGCTGCTCGAGGCCCAGAGCTCGATGGAGCTCAAGATCGTCAAGTCCGATCCGGACGCGCTGGAACGCTACCTCGACGGCGACAAGCTGATCGTCGAGCCGACCACGGTGAAGGCCGGACTCTACGACTGGATCACCGAGGATGAGCCGGCGTTCTCCAGGGCGATGCACGTCATCTACAACAAGGACCTCGACGAGGACCTGGCCTACGAGATCACCAAGCTGTTCTACGAGCGGGTCGAGGACTTCGCCCGCGCGGTGCCGCCGGCCAAGGAGGACACGCTCGAGGCGGTGCAGACCTCGCTCGACTCGAACACCGTCAAGTACCCGATCCACCCCGGCGCCCGGCGGTACTTCGAGGAGAACGACGTGTCCATTCCGGACACTGTGCCCGCGGTCGACGCGCCGCGGCCGAACGGGTGACCGGCGTGCACCGGTCGATCGTGCTGTCCACGGACAACGTGGACGAACTCGTCGAGGTCGCGCTGGCGGCCGAGGACGCCGGCCTGTACCGGGTGTGGACCACGGAGAACACCAACCACGACGGCGTTGTCCAGGCCGCGATCCTCGGCCGGGCCACCACGCGGATCCGGATCGGCACCGGCATCGCCTACGCCTTCGGCCGGGCGCCGCTGACCGCGGCCATCGCGGCGGCCGACGTGCACGTGTCCTCCGGCGGCCGGTTCACCCTCGGACTCGGTGCCGGGACCAGAGGGATCCGGCGGCGCTACGGCGTGGAGTTCGACCACCCGGCGCCCCGGCTGGCCGAGTACGCGCAACTGCTCAAGGCGTCCTGGGCGGCGACCGGCGCGCTCGACTTCGCCGGCCGGTTCTACCAGGCGCACGTGCCGGGCTGGCGGCGGGACACCGCGCCCTCACTGTCCGGTTTGGACGTCTACGGGTCCGGGCTGAACCCGACCATGCTGCGGTGGGCGGCCCGGGGCTGTGACGGGGTGGCGCTGCATCCGCTGGCCGCCTCGGAGCACTACCTGACCGAGGTGGTCGGCCCGGCACTGGCCGCGGGCGCGGTCGAGTCCGGGCGACCGGGCGAGCGGACGCGGTTCGCGGCCTGGTACCTGACCTCGGTGGCCGAGGACGAACAGGTCGCACGCGACCGGGTGCGCAGGAACCTGGCGTTCTACTTCGCCACCCCGAGCTACGCCTCGGCGGCGGCCGGCACGCCGTGGGAGTCGTCGGCGACCGCGGTCCGCGATGGCTTCGCCGATGGCGGCGCGGACTGGGCGGCGCTCACCAGGCTGGTGGACGACCGGATGATCGACGACCTCACGTTGACCGGCACGCCGGCGCAGGTGCGCACCAGGCTGCCCGCGCTGGAGCGGCGGCTGGCCGCGCACGGCGTGGACGAGTTGGTGTGCCAGCTGGTGCCCGACCCGTCGGGGAGCATCGCCGACAGCTGTCGAACGATCGTCGACGCCGTCCGACCGGAAGGTCCATAGTGGATACCGACGTCACCGTCCTGCGGACAGCGGACTGGTTGACCGTGGCCATCGACCGGCCAGCGGTCCGCAACGCGTTGCGCACCAGCACGCTCGCCGGCCTGGAGTCCGCATTGGACACCGCGGAACGCGACGACGAGGTGCGCGCGGTGATCCTCACCGGCGGACCGAAGTTCTTCTGCGCCGGGGTCGACCTGAAGGAGGTCACCGCCGCCGACCCGGCGCACGACCTGGTCGCCTCGACCGCGCGGCTGCGGCGGGTGCACCGGCTGGTCGACCGGCTGCGCACCTTCCCGAAGCCGACCGTGGCCGCGGTCGACGGCTACGCCATCGGCATCGGGTTCTCGCTGGTGCTGGCCTGTGATCTGGTGGCGGCCGGTCGCACCGCGTTCTTCGCGCACCCCTCGGCCGAGGCCGGCATGCTCGCCGACGGCGCGCTGGTCCGCGACCTGCACCGGCTGATCGGCTACCGGCGCACCCTGGAGCTGTTGCTGCGCGGCAAACGGCTCACCGCGGTCGACGCCGCCACCTGTGGTCTGGTCAACGAGCTGAGCGAGCCGGGGGAGAGCCTGGCGGCGGCCGAGGCGATGGTGCGCGAGTTCGCCGCCGTGCCGCCGGAGGTCCTCTTCGGACTGAAGGCGCTGGCGGCCTCCGCGGCCGGGGAGGACTTCCTCGCCCACGAGAGCACGATGATCGCCCTGCTCAAGCGGTCGACCAGTGTCGAGGCCCGCAGGCGGTTCCTGTCCGGCGAACGGTTCTTCGAACAGTGACATGCGCGACGCGGTGATCTGCGCACCCCTGCGTACCCCGATCGGCCGGTTCGGCGGTGTGCTGCGCGACGTCCCGGCCGCGGCGCTGGCGGCGACCGTGCTCACCGAACTGGTCGCCCGCACCGGGGTGACCCGGCCGGCGGACGTGATCTTCGGCCAGTGCTACCCGAGCGGCGAGGCGCCGCCGCTGGGGCGGGTGGCCGCGCTGGACGCCGGCATGGATGTCGACGTGCCCGGCCTGCAGCTCGACCGCCGCTGCGGCTCTGGCCTGCAGGCGGTGCTGGACGCGGCGATGCGCGTGCAGACCGGCGTGGCGGACGTGGTGATCGCCGGCGGCGCGGAGTCGATGAGCCAGGTCGAGCACTACGTACCCGGACTACGTTGGGGGACCAGGGGTTCGCTCGAGCTGGCCGACCGGCTGGAGCGCAGCCGGGTGACCGCGGGTGGGCGCCACCACCCGGTGCCCGGCGGCATGCTGGAGACCGCCGAGAACCTGCGCCGGGAGTTCTCGATCACCAGGCGGGCGCAGGACGAGCTGGCGGTCGAGTCGCACCGGCGCGCGGTGGCCGCGCAGCGCGACGGCGTGTTCGCCGAGGAGATCGTGCCGGTCGGCGACGTGGCGACCGACGAGCATCCGCGCGCGGACACCACGATCGAGGCGCTGGCGCGGCTGGCGCCGTTGCGGTCGCGCCAGGACCAGGACGCCACGGTCACCGCGGGCAACGCCAGCGGGCAGAACGACGGCGCCGCCGCGTGTGTGGTGACCACCCGCGACCACGCCGAGTCGCTCGGTCTGCGCCCGCTCGCCCGGCTGGTCACCTGGGCGGTGGCCGGGGTCGAGCCGTCCAGGATGGGCATCGGCCCGGTGCCGGCGACCGCGAAGGCGTTGGCCAGGGCCGGACTCGTGCTGTCTGATGTGGACCTGATCGAGCTGAACGAGGCGTTCGCCGCGCAGGTGCTCGCGGTGACCACGGCCTGGTCGTTCGGCGAGCGGGACTTCGACCGGCTCAACGTGCGCGGCTCCGGCATCTCGCTTGGCCACCCGGTCGGCGCGACCGGCGTGCGGATCCTGACCACCCTGCTGCGTGAGCTCGACCGTCGCGGCGGCCGCTATGCCATGGAGACCATGTGCGTCGGCGGCGGCCAGGGCCTCACCGCGATCTTCGAACGGGTCAGCTGAGCCGTACGCGCACGGTGACGCGGCCGCGGTGATCCCGGCTGGCGACCGCCTGGCCGGTCCGGTCGACGCCGTCCAGCTCCAGCGACAGCGGCCAGCCGGCGCCGGTGAAGTTGCGCCACCACGACTTGGCGTCCGGCATGCTGACGGGGATCGTGACGGTGTCGCCGTGTCGCCGGTAGCCGACCGGGATGCTGAAGGTCCGGCCAGACCGCCTGCCCGTGTAGGTGACGATCGTGAGGTACCGGCTGATCACCTTGTGCCACCGTGGGGACGAGCGGAGCCGGACCACCACGGCGTTGACCCCACCCACCATTCGCCGCACCGCTCCAACACGCATGCCCCCACCCTACCCAGCTGTCGGGCGTTCGCCGGTGAGCCGTCGGCGGCCGACGAGTTCACCGCGTACGGGTACGCGTAGGCGTGTGGGGGTCGACGGTTCGTTGCTCCCCGGCTACGGCTGGGGTACTGGCGGCGGCGTCACCGCTACCCGTGACCAGACCTGGGCGATGGATGTGGTGATGCCGTGGGAATGGGACTGGTGAGGCTAGGGGCCGAGGAGGGCGAGGTCGCCGCGGCCGATCGTGGTGGTGATGACCAGCTCCATGATCAGGTTGTGGTTGAGCGCGTTGCCCACCGGCGGCGGGATCTCGTGTTCGAGCAGGCCGGGAACGCTGGTGCTGAGCCGTTTGCGCACGGTCGCGACGATGTGCGCGGCCTTGCGCCAGGTCCACTTGCCGGCCGGGTCGACCTCGCGTAGCTCCTCGGCGACCTGTTCCCAGGTCAGGGGTTGGGGCATCGGGTCGCCGCCGAGGTAGCGCTGGCCGAGGCAGACCAGGACCAGCCGTTCGCCCTCCGACAGCGTCCAGACCGTGCGGGTCCTGGTCTCCTCGGACAGGCCGGGCGGGGGTGTCGGCCGGCGGTGGGCGGCGATCCGCACCTCCAGCAGGTGCTCCTGTTCGGGGGCGACGATGAACAGCGGGGTGTACCCGGCCGGCAGCTCGGCCAGGTCGCCGTTGAGCACCAGCCGCCCGCCGGGCAGCCGGATGGGCAGCCGGCCGAGGTTGTGCAGCAGCCAGCTGCCGTACTGGCGGGTGATGGTGCCGTGCTGGCGGCTGACGTGCTGGTCGCCAGCACCGACACAGACATGCACGTCGGGTTCGTTGCGGCCGAAGACGATCGGGAAGTCGGCGTCCGGGGCCACGCTCATGCCGCCGCCGCGTCCGAGCACGAACAGCGTGCCCGGCGCGGCCGGCGGGACCGTGGCGGCCAGGCTGCCGATCTCCTTGGGCAGCAGGCCGACCTTGCTGGACTTCGTTACGTGCAGCGTCACGGGTGCCTTCCTAGATGGTGCCTTCGGTGGGTTTGTGGTCGACATCGTCGCTGGTGCTGGAACTGCCGCCGGTGGCGTACTCCTGGCCGTCGGCGATCACCTTGAACGTGAGCTGACCCTTGCCGTGGCGGTAGGCGACCCGGTAGGTGGACCGCGCCGGCCACTCGGGGATCTCCACCAGCCTGCGGTAGGGCAGCGGCACGTTGCGCACCGTCTCGGTGTCGCCGTTGACCGTCGTGGTGAGGGTCTTCAGCTGGGCGTCGCCGAAGACGTAGATCTCCAGCACGCGTGGCTCGGGGGCGGCGGAGGTGGTGGTCACCTCGGTCGGCTCGGGCGCGGGGGAGGTCGTGGTGGCCGGCAGCGCGGTCCCCTGCTCGTCGGGGAGGGCCGCGACCACCGCGGCCGTGCCGGCCGCGGCGAGCACCAGCGCGCCCGCGCCGAGCAACAGCGCGCGCCTGCCGATCGGGGTGGCGGGCTGACCGGCGGACGGGTCGGCCGGCGGGTTGTGCGCTTCCCTGGCCCTGGCGGCGATCTCGGCGGTCACGGCGACCGGCAGGTGCGCGCCGGCGAACTCGGCCAGCGCGTCGGCCAGGTCGGCGAGTAATGGGCGTTGCGCCGGATCGGTGTGCAGGCAGGGTTCGATGAGCGCGCGCAGCCGTTCGTCGCCGGCGTCGGGGTCGCGCGGGTTGCCGGTGAGCGCGTAGGACACGGTGGCACCGAAGGAGAACACGTCGCTGGCGGCGCTGACCACGCCACCCGCCGCCTGCTCTGGCGCCAGGTAGCCCGGCGAGCCTGCCGGCACGCCGCCGAGGTCGGCCTGCCCGTCGTGCAGTGCGGCGGCGATGCCGAAGTCGATCAGGCGTGGGCCGTCGTCGGTGAGCAACACGTTGGCCGGCTTGAGATCCAGGTGCGCCACGCCCGCGCGGTGGATCGAGACCAGCGCGGCCACCAGTCCTGATGCGACAGTCCACACCGCGGGGGAGGGCAGCGGGGACGCCTCGCGCAGGGTGACCGACGGCAGGAACTCCATGGCCAGCCAGGGCACCGGGGCGTCCTGGTCGGCGTCGAGGACACCGGGGCTGTAGCGGCCGCCGACGGTGCGGGCGGCGGCGACCTCGCGGCGGAAGCGGTCGCGATAGGCCGGATCGGCGGCGAACTCGGTGTGCACCGTCTTGAGCGCGACCGTCCGGCCGCTCGCCGAGCGTCCGAAGTAGACCATGGCGAGGCCGCCCGCGCTGATCCGGGCGAGCACCTGGTAGCGGCCGACGGTCCGGGGATCGCGGCGTTCAAGAGCCCGCACGCGCACCTCCCGGCGGGGTGAGCGCTTCGACCGCGCCGTCGCGGGTGCCGACGTAGAGCGTGCCGCCGACCGCGGTCGGCGGCGACTCCCGGTCGAGGTCTCCCTCGTAGGTCAACATGGTGGCGCCGTCGGTGGCGTCGAGTACCTGCACCGTGTCGCCCGTCGACGCGTACAGCACGCCATCGGCGTGCCCGACCACGCAGTCGCGCCCGTACGCGCGCGCCCACCGGCGGGTCCCGGTCGCGGCGTCCAGCGCGAGCACCTCGCCCCGGCCGCCGCCGAGGTAGACCACGTCGCCGACGGGCACCGGGGTGCTGGCCACCATCACCGTCTCCTGCCGCCACCGGGCGACGCCGGTGGCCGCCGCGATCGCGTGCAGGGTCCCGTTGCGGTCCGTCGCGAACACCTCACGGTCGCCGACCGCCAGGTAGAACGGCTCGTCGATCGGATAGGTCCATCGGGTGCCGCCGGTGTCGGCGGCCACCGCGGTGAGCGCGGTCTCCGCCGCGGCGACGATCAGACCGCCGCGGGCGGCCAGGCCGTTCTGCGTGTCCACCGCCGCGGTCCAGCGGGGCGCGCCGGTCGCGGAGTCCAGTGCCCGCAGCGCGTGGAAGCCGAAACAGGTGACCGCCGTGGTGTCCACCAGCCGGACGATGATCTCGGCCAAGGGCGGTCGGTAGGACCAGCGGACGGCCCCGGTGCGCGGCGTGAACGCGCGCAGGACCGGGTTGGCGTTCTCGGCGGCGAACACCCGGCCGTTGTCGACTCGCCCGATGAGCGTGGCCGGGGTGGTCCACAGGACCTTGCCGCTGCCCGGCTCGAGCGCGTGCACCCGGTCCTCCTGGCTGACGGCCATGACGACCCCACCAGCGGCGTACACCTGCGGGTAGTAGTCGCTGACCTTGGTGCGCCAGCTCCGGATCGCGGCCGGTGGCGGGGTGGAGGTGGTGGTCGGCGGCGGCTCGGTGGCCGGCGGCGCGGTCGGCGACGCGGTGCCGTCCCGTTCGTCCCGGTCGCCCAGCAGCGCTATCCCGGCGGCGACCGCCGCCGCGGCCGCCGTGGCGCCGCCGGCGATGAGCAGGGTGCGCCGGCGCGGAGTGGACCGCACCACCACCGGGTCGGCGGTCGCCAGTTCCATCTGCGCCGCCGACGTCGGCTGGGGGTCGGGCAGCGCGGTGGGGTCGGTGGCGCCCCGGCGGTCGATCTCCTCGCGGACCGCGGCGGGTAGCCAGTGCGGCCCGTGTGTCCCCGCGCCGGCCATGCCGACCAGCGCGGCGGCGTCCGGCCGGGCGGCTGGATCGCGCGCGAGACACGCGGTGACCACCTGGTACAGCCGCGGGTCCGGAAAGCCGGCGAGGTCGGCCTCGACCCGTTCGACGCGGTCGAGGATCGCCGAGGTGTCGCCCGCGCCGAAGGGGGGTCTGCCGGTGGTGGCGTAGGCGAGCACGGCGCCGGTGGCGAACACGTCGGCAGCCGGACCGGCCGGCTGGCCGAGGGCCTGTTCGGGCGCCATGTACCCGGGCGTGCCGATGATCGTGCCCACGGCCGTGATCGCGGTGGCGTCCTGCGGGCGGGCGATGCCGAAGTCGATGAGCCGGGGGCCGTCCGCGGTGAGCATGACGTTGCTCGGCTTGATGTCGCGGTGGGTCATGCCGATGCCGTGGATCTCGGCCAGCGCCTCGCCGAGCCCGGCGGCCACCACCTGTACCGTCGCCGGCGGCAACGGCCCGTGCCCGGCCACGGCCTCGCGCAGGGTCACCCCGGTCAGGTAGGCGGTGACCAGCCACGGCGTGGCCGCGTCCGGGTCGGCGTCGAGCACCGGCGCGGTGACCGTGCTCGCCACCTGCACGGCCGCGGCCGCCTCCCGGCGGAACCTGGCCCGGAACTGCGGGTCGGCGGCGAACCGCTCCCGGATGACCTTGACCGCGACGGTCCGCCCGCCGGGGGAGCGGGCGAGGTACACCACGCCCATGCCACCCTCGCCGAGCCGTCCGAGCAGCCAGTAGCCACCGATGCGGTCCGGGTCGTCCTGGCGCAGCCCTTCCACGCGTTCCCCCAACCTGGCCGGTGTCTCCCTCCGACCGGCCGTGAACAGCGTAACCATCCGAGATCGGAGGTATCCGCGCCGCTTGTGCGGGGACGGCATGGTGGCCGCACACCAGGACGAAAGCCCTGAATGCCTCATTGAGGACGTTGAGCGTCCCGAATGGCCCATTCAGGGCATGGGCGACGTCGTGAGTCTAGAGGCGCTGGTTGACCTCCACGCAGTTCATCGACGGGTCGAGGAAGTAGATCTGGCGGAAGTCGCGCAGGGCCCAGTTGCCGGGGTCGGCGAAGTAGAGCCCGCGGGCGCGCAGCCGGTCCTTCACCGCGTCCAGGTCGTCGACCTCGATCGCGACATGGCCGTTCACCGTCGGGTTGACGTGCATGCCGTTGCGCTGGGCGAAGTTCGGGTCCGGCTTGGCCAGGTGCAGCTGGGCGGAGCCCTCGGTCTCGAACCAGCCGATCTTGCGGCCGGGGTCGTAGTCGGCCCGGAACGGGGGCTGGCTCGGGGTCATGCCGAGCACGTTCTCGTAGAACTCCGCCGACGTGTCGATGTCGTGGGCCGGGATGTTCATGTGGTGCATCCGCCAGGTCACGTCCGCACTCCTCTCATACGTGGGCGGACCACTGGGTCGTCCGCCGTTCGGCCATGCGCAGGAACACGTCGAGCAGTCCGGCGACCACGATGGTCACCGCGATCGCCGCGTACACACCCGCGCTCTTGAACGTGTTCGTCGACGAGGACGCGAGGTAACCGATGCCCCGCGCGCCACCGACGAACTCCGACACGATCGCCGCGCTCAGCGCCAGACCGACGCACATGCGCAACGAGCTGAGCACCCAGACGCCGATCGCGGGCAGCCGCACCGTCGTCCAGACGCGCCACCGGGACGCGCCAAGCGCCCTGGCCCACATCAGGTTCCCCTCGTCCACAGCCGACAGTCCGCCGTAGGCCGCGAAGAAGTTCACGAACACGATGACCAGCACGACCAGCGCGATGTTGGCCGCGAGGCCGAAACCGAACCACGCCACCAACAGCGGCGCGAACGCGATCCGGGGAATCGCGTTGATCATCGTCAGGAACGGGATGAAGATCCCGCCAAGCCGGGGCGACACGGTGAACAGCACCGCGAGCGCCACCCCGAGGAACAGCCCGAGAAAATAGCCGAGGAACGCGTTCATCAGGGTGAACGACGCGTTGCGCACGATCGTCCCGTCGGCGGTCCACTCGACCAGCTGCTCCCAGACCGCCTCCGGCGAGGAGAACAGGAACCGGGGGATGAGCCGCTCGTCGGACAGGTACTGCCACAACAGCAGCGGCCCGACGACCACCAGCGCCCGGCACAACCACACCATGGCGGTCACCACGCGCGCCCGGCGGCGCAGCCCGGTCAGCTCGCCGGCCGAGACGACCGGGTCGACCGGCGGCAGCTCCCGGGAAGCGGTGATCACGCGAGCTTCCATTCGGAGAACCTCCGTTCCACGATCACCAGCAGCCGATCGATCACGGCCGCCACGAGCCCGAGGGTGATGAGCGCGCCGAGCAGCCGCTCCGGTTGGTTCAGCTCGCCGGCGAGCTTGATGTTCCAGCCGATGCCCTCGCTGGCGCCGACGAACTCGCCGACCACCACGCCGAGCATCGCGAACGCGATGCCCACCCGCAGCGTCGAGATCGTCCAGGCCACCATCGCCGGCAGGTACAGACTTGTTGTCATTTGCCACCGGGAGGCGCCCATCGACTTGGTGTTGTCGATCAGCACCCGGTTGACGCTGCGCAACCCACCGGAGAAGTTGAAGAACGACGCGAAGAACACCAGCAGTGCCGCGGTGGCCACTTTGGACTCCAGGCCGAGACCGAACACCAGCACCAGCAGCGGCGCCAGCACGATCTTGGGGATGCCGTTCACCAGCGCCATGAACGGGTTGAACACCCGCCCGAGGAACGGCACGAACACGAACAGCGCGGCGACGCTCGCGCCGAGCAGGATGCCGGCCACATAGCCGAGTGCGGCCGCGGACAGGGTGAACGCGAGGTGCGGGAGGCTGGCACCCGAGCTGTGCCAGTCCCACATCCACGCGAACACCTGAGCCGGCTCCGCGAACGACCTCCTGGAGAGCAGTCCGGTCTGGACTCCCAGGTGCCACACCGCGACGAAGACGGCGAACACCACCAGCTGCCACGGCCAGTTCCTCGGCGGCCTGGCCACCTTCGGCTGGTCGTCAGCTGGATCGTCCACAGTGGGCAGCTCGTCGGTTCGCGTTGCCACGACGGCCTACCGGTAGTCGTTGTTGGCGAAGGCGGTGACGTCGATGTCGGCGTCGGCGTCCATCAGCTCACCGGCCTTGCTCGCCTCGACCACCCGCTCGACGGCCTCGCTGTCCACCGTGCCGTCGGCGGAGTAGCCGGGCAGGACCCGCTCCAGCAGCGCCAGGGTGGAGTCGCTGCGCAGGTCCTCCGGCAGCATCGCCATCACCGCCGCCGGGTCGTCCAGGTTCTCCTGGATGGCCTCCATCGCCCTGGTGTGCGCCCGGACCACCGCCTTGGCCGCCTCCGGGTAGTCCTCCAGGTAGGTCGGCAGGGCGAACAGGCCAGCGGTGGCGTACCCGCCGCCGTAGTACTTCTCGGTGACCGCCGGGTCGAAGAAGTTCAGCACCAGGTCGACCGTGCCGTCGGCGACCAGGCCCTCGGCCACGGTGCCCAGCCAGTAGTAGTCGGCCAGCTTCTGCTCCACCGCGGCCGCCGAGGAGGCGACGTGCCCGATGGGCACGAACTCCACGTCCGATGGCTGGTAGCCCCACTTCACCAGGGCCGACAGCGCGGTCAGGTGCGCGGTCGAGCCGAACCCGGGGATGCCCCACTTGCGGCCCTTCACCAGCTGCTCGGGGTCGCTGTCGGCCGTCGGCAGACCGGGGGTGGCGGTCAGCAACACCATGTCGGTGGTGAGGAACTGGGACACCTCGGTCACCTCGGCGCCCTCGGCGACGGCCGCGAGGCCGGCCGAGGACACGCTGGTCACGAAGTCGACCTCCTCGGTGGCCAGCGCCTGCACGGCCTGCACCGAGCCCTCGAGGTCGACGAACTCCGGTTTGCTGCCGACCTTCTCCAGTTCCTCGGCGAGGAAACCCTCCTGTTTGGCGACGTAGGTCGCGGCGTAGGCGATAACGCCCGCGCCGCCGATGCCGATGGTGACCGTCGGCGGGGCCTCACCGTCGCCGCTGCCGTCCGCGCTGCCGCAGGCGCTCGTCGCGGCGGCGAGGCCGACCGCGCAGACCGCGGCGACCAGCCGCCTGGTCCGGAATGGTGCTTTCATGGTCGGGTTCTCCTCATTGAGATGACACAGTGGTCTGTCGGGCTCCCCCTGCGGAGCCGGAATCCGCCTCGTAGGCGGTCATGACCTCGCTGCGAAGGTCGTTCCACAAGGCCTCGTACTGCTCCTGGAACGCGGCGTCGAACCGGATCTCGGTCAACAGCCGGGGCCGGGGCAGGGAGACCTCGTAGTCGGACTTGATCCGACCTGGTCCAGCGGTGAACACCACGACCCGGTCGGACAGGCCGAGTGCCTCCTCGAGGTCGTGGGTGACGAACAGGACCGTCGGCCTGGTCTCGTGCCACAGGTCGAGCAGCTCGTTCTCCATCAGGTTGCGGGTCTGCACGTCCAGCGCGCTGAACGGCTCGTCCATCAGCAGGACTCGCGGCTCGTAGACGAACACGGTGGCCAGCGCCACCCGCTTGCGCATGCCGCCGGAGAGTTGGTGGGGGTAGTGGTCCTCGTAGCCGCCGAGCTTGACCCGGGCGATCCAGTCGCGAGCGCGCGCCTCGGCCTCCCGCTTGGGCACGCCCCGGTAGGACAGCGGGAGCATCACATTGGACAGCACCGACCGCCACGGCAGCAACGCGTCCCGTTGGAACAGATAGCCAACACCGCGGTCCACTCCGGACACCGGCCGGCCACCGACGCGAACCTCGCCAGCGGATGGCTTGCGCAGTCCGGCGAGCGCGTTGAGCAGCGTGCTCTTCCCGCAGCCGGACGGGCCGACCACCGAGACGAACTGTCCGGCGGGGATCTCCAGGCTGATGTCCTTTGTGGCCCAACGCGCCCCGGAGCCACTGGGAAACCACTGCCCGAAGCCGGACAAACCAACCTGGCCGCGCTGTGCCGCCTCCCCGGGATTCAAAGTTGGGGTCGCGTTGGGAGCGGAAAGCGCTCGTCGGTCACGTGCTTGTGGCTGGGTTGCTTCACGTTCCCCTGAGGTGCGGCTGCGTGGCACTCGGCTCACCTGCTTTCCGCTGGATGCTGATATTTTTTATGCCTAGTCTGCGGTCACTGTTCGGCGCAAGAGCACCCCGAAGATCGGTATCGCTAGTTGACCGTGGCGAGCCAGTGTTCGATCGCGCCGCGCGCGCAGGCGAGGTCCTCGTCGGCGGACGCGCCGCTCACCCCGAGCCCGCCGACCAACAGGCCGTCGCGCACCAGCGGGCAGCCGCCGTCGATGAACAGCAGCCTGCCGTCGGCCTGGGTGATGTGGATGCCACGCTCCACACCGGACAGCAACCGGCCCATCTCGCCGGACTCCCGGCCGAAGTTGGCCGAGGTGAACGCCTTGGCCGTGGCGATCGCGTAGGTCGTCGGGTAGGAGTCGGCCTGCCGCCTGGCGGCGACCACCTGACCGGCCGGGTCGACCACGACCGCGGCGACCCGCAGGCCAGCCTGCTTGGCCAGCTCGACCGCCCTGGCCACCAGGACCGTCGCCGCCTCGTCGTCCAGGTCGGGCTCGCGCCTGCGCACGGGGGTGGTCGTCATGACGCCGCCGTGTCCCGGCCGGCGTTCTCGATTCGCCGCACCATCTGCTCTCCTGCCTGCCGAACGTGGTGTTCGGCGAGGAACCGCGCACCGGCCGCGTCGCCGCGGGCGATGGCGTTGACCAGGTCATCGTGCTCACGCAAGCTGATCTGGGCCTGTTCTGGGATCAAGGTGAAGTAGCTCGCCGGCATCGTCGATGACAGCTGGGCGATCAGCGCGATGAGCCGGTCGGAGCCGCAGTTGCGGTTGATCTCCTGGTGGAGCCGCCAGTTGTGCTCGATCAGCTTCTCCGGCGGGGTGTCCGGCCCGGTCTCGTCGACGATCGCGCGCAGGCGCGCGATCAGGTCGGCGTTGGCACGCATCGTCGTCCACTCGGCGGCCAGTCCGGACAGACCGCCGAAAACGTTGAAGTTGTCCCGAATCGTGTCCGTGGACATCCCGGTCACGGTCGCGCCGCGGCGCGGGATGATCTCGACCAGGCCCTGGTGGGACAGCTCGATCAGCGCCTCGCGCACCGGCGTGCGGCTGCTGCCGAACTGGGCCGCCAGCTCGTCGATGCCGATCTTGGAGTTGTTGGGCAGGACACCGCTGAGGATCTGGTCGCGCACCTGCTGCGCGATCCGGTCCCGCAGGGTTGCGGCGAACGAGCTCCGCTCCGGCACGTGGACCACTCCCTGTCACTGACGACAATTCGGAAAACACAGCATGCTAGCGCTCCGCTACGGCATGTCTGACCTCCTCACCGAGTTCGCGCACATCCGCCAGCTCCGGCACCCGCCGGATCGCGTCCAGCAACCGCCCGGCACCCGGCCGGGACAGGCCTGGCAGGCCGTGGGTGACGCAGTCCCACCACTTGCCTTCCTGCTGTGCGGCCGAAAGCGGGTTCTCCGGGTGACCGAGCCCGCGCTCGGCGGCGGCCTCGGCGACCCGGCCGTCGGCGAACGCCACCCGCACCCGGCCGGGTTCGATGGTGCCCAGCCGGTCGTGTGCCGGGTCGTGCTGCCAGCGCACCCGCCGCGCGGCGGCCAGCACCTCGGGATCCTCGCGGCCATCGTGCTCGAACGCGCGCAGCGGCACCCCGCCGTGCACGGTCGCCGCGGCCAGCACGAACGGCAGATGGCACAGCGCGTCGATGTGGTTGGCCGGCCACGGCTTGCCCTCGCACAGCCGCAGGTTCCCGGTGCCGACGAACGCGGTCACCTCGGTCACCTCGGCGCCGGCGTACTCCGGCCGGCCGAGCACGTCGAGGTAGGCGGTCAGGGTGGCGTGGGTGTGCCGGCAGCTCGGCCACGGCTTGAGCGAGACCTCCGCGCCCGCCCAGCGCGTGCCGAGCCCGTCGGTCAGCCGCGCGGGGGAGTAGCGCCCGTTGAAGTACGCGCCGTAGAGGCCGTACGGGCCGTCGAAGACCCGGTCGTCACCGCGCACCCCCGCCTGCGCCAGCCGGGCCGCGACCACCGCGTCCTTGTAGGCCAACCCGTCGCGGATCGAGCGGACCATCGACTTGTGCCCGCTCACCGACTCCAGCGTGCCGGCCGCCTGCGGCAGCGCGAGCCCGAGCGCGGCGTGCATCTGCTCGGCGTCCAGGCCGAGCACCACGCCGGCGGCCGCGGTGGCGCCGAAGATCCCGACGACCGGCGCGCGCACCCACGGGAAGTCCCACAGGCCACCGTCGATCGCGCCGGCGAGCCGGCAGGTGAGGTCGTTGCCGGCGACCACCGCGCGGGTCAGCAGCTCGCCGCTGACCCCGCCGTCGGCCTCGGCCACCGCGAGCGCCGCGCTCAGCGACGCGCCGGTCGGGTGGCACACGGCCGTGTCGTGGGTGTCGTCGAAGTCGTACTGGTGCACCATCGCGGCGTTGGCGAACGCGGCCGAGTGGTCGGGCAGCAGCTCGCCGGTGCCCCACACGGTGGCCTGCGGCGACCCGCCCCAGGCGCGCACGACCGCCAGCACGCGCCGGATCACGTCGGTGTCGGCACCGGCGGTGAGCACGGAGAACGTGTCCACCATGCCGGTGGTCGCGGCGGCCACCGCCTCGGCCGGCAGGCTGATCTCGCGTACCGCGGCCAGATGCTCGGCGATCGCCAGCGCGGTGTTCGTTTCCGTTGCCGTGTCAGTCATCGTCGCGCACTCCCGCCGCGGTTGCCCTGGCCAGCACGAGTCGCGCGCTGCGCAGGTGGGGTTGGTCGACCATCGCGCCGTTGACCCGGTAGGCCCCGCCCTCGCGGCCGGCGAACGCGCGGACCACGTCCTCGGCGGCCGCGATCTCGTTGTCGGTCGGCAGGAAGCCGGCGTTCACCAGCGGCACGTGGCTGGGGTGGATGACCTGCTTGCCGGCGAAGCCGGTCAGGTACGCGGCCCGGCTGTCCGCCTCGACCGCGTCCAGGTCGTGGATGTCCAGGCACGGGGTGTCCACCGGCGCGACCCCGGCGGCCGCGCAGTGCACCAGGAACAGCGACCGCACCATGCCGAACACCTCGAGCAGCGCACCGCCGTCGGCGCGCACGGACCGCGCGCCGAGATCGGCCTGCAGGTCCTCCGAACCCCAGAACGCGGTGCGCACGGTCGGCGCGGCGACCAGGGTCTCGGCCATGGCGAGCACGCTGGCGGCGTTCTCGGTGACGATCGGTGCCAGGTCGAGCGCACCGGTCCGCTCGTGCACCGCGGCGACCTGGTCGGGCCGGGAAACCTTGGGGATCACCACCCCGGCCGCGCCGGCGACCGCGTCCAGGTCGGCCTGCCAGCCGGTGTCCGGCTCGACCGCGTTGATCCGCACCCAGTAGGCGGTCCGGCCGGCCGGGGCGGCCAGCTCGGCGGCGACCAACTCGCGGGCGATCTCCTTGCGGTCGTGCGGGGTGCCGTCCTCGAGGTCGAGGATCACCGCGTCCGCGCCGAGATCGCGGGCCTTGCCGAGCTTGCGCTCGTCGTGGGCCGGCACGTAGAGCCAGGACCGGGGCGGCATCACGAGGCGGCCGCCGCGCGCAGCATCATGCCGGCCCGCCGGCAGGTGATCAGCAGCTCGCCGCGCTGGTTGCGGGCGCGGTGTTCGAACTCGACGATCCCCCGGTCCGGTTTGGACTTCGACGCCCGCACGTCGAGCACCTCGGTCTCCGCGGTCAGCGTGTCCCCGGCGAACACCGGGTGGTGGTAGGTGATGTCGCTGAAGCCGAGGTTGCCAAGCGTGGTGCCCAGCGTGGTGTCGTGCACGGTGAGGCCCATCATCAGCGCGAGGGTGAACATGCCGTTGACGACCGGCCGCCCGTGCTCGGTGGTGGCCGCGAACTCGGCGTCCAGGTGCAGTGGCTGCGGGTTCATCGTCATCGTCGAGAAGAACACGTTGTCCGCCTCGGTGACCGTCCTCGACGGCACGTGCACGAACACGTCGCCCGGCCGGAATTCCTCGAAGTACTTACCTGGCACCGTCGTCACCCACCTTTCCGTCCGGTGTGGACGGCCGGAGGAAGGTGTCCAGCGCCGCGCGCTGGTCGCGGGTGCCGAACAGGTAGGACTGGCCGAGCAGCTCGTTGAGCAGGACCTCCTCCATGGACTGTTCGGTCGCCCGGTTGAGCACCATCTTGGTCAGCGCCAACGTGTGCCGCGGTTTGCTCGCCAGGTCGGCGGCCAGCCGCATGGTCTCCTGGTACAGCTCGGCGTGCGGCACGACCCGCGACACCAGGCCGAGCTCGGCCAGCTCGGCCGCCGCGATCAGCTCGCCGCTGAAGCACAGCTCCTTGGCCTTGCGCAGGCCGACCAGGCGGGGCAACAGGTACAGCCCGCCGAGGTCGGGCAGCAGGCCGACGCGGATGAACGTCTCGCCGAACCGCGCCCGGTCCGAGGCGATCGCCAGATCGGTGGCCAGCACCAGGTTCGCGCCGCCGCCGGCCGCGGTGCCGTTCACCGCGGCGATCGTCGGCTGCGGCAACGACCAGAGGCCCTGGAACCAGCGGTGGCTGCGCAGCCGCATCAGGTCGTGCAGATCCTCCGCGTGGGTGCCGTCGAAGTCGTTGACGTCACCGCCGGCGCAGAACGCGTCCCCGGCGCCGGTGATCACCACGACCCGCACCTGCTCCACCGCGTTGCGCAGGTGGTCGAAGCAGGCCACCAGCTCGTCGCGCATGGTCAGGTTCATCACGTTGAGCCGGTCGGGCCGGTTGAGCGTGACGGTCGCGATCGAGTCGGTGATGTCCAGCTCGATCGTCTCCCACGCCAGCGGGATCCCCATGCCTACCGTCCTTTCCGGACATCGGAGCGGCGCACCTTGCCGGTTGTGGTGCGTGGTAACGCGTCCAGGAACTCGACGACCCTCGGCACCTCGTAGGTCGCCAACCGGCCGCGCACCCGGTCACGTAGTTCACCGGCCAACGCCTCGTCGGGCGCGACCCCCGGCACCGGCACGACCAGGGCGCACACGACCTGTCCGCGTTCGGCGTCGTCCCGGCCGACCACGGCGACCTCGGCCACCCGGGGGTCGCCCGCGATGCAGCTCTCGATCTCGACCGGGCCGATCCGGTAGCCGCTGGAGAGGATCAGGTCGTCGGCCCTCGCGGTGAACCAGAAGTAGCCGTCGGCGTCCCGGCGGCCGAGGTCGCCGGTGCGCAGCCAGCCGTCGACGATCTTCGCCGCGGTGTCCTCGGCGCGCCGCCAGTAGCCGAGCATGACCGCCGGGCTGTCCGCGCGGACCGCGATCTCCCCCAGTTCGTCCGGCGCGCACGCCGCGCCGGTCTCCTGGTCCAGTACCGCGACCTCGGCGCCGGGATAGGCGACCCCGAGCGCGCCTGGCCGCTGCGGCACGACCGCGTGCGAGTTGCCGACCACACAGGACGCCTCGGTCTGGCCGAACACGACGTTCGGGGTGGCGCCGAGCTCCTCGGTCGCCCAGGCGACGATGTCCTCGTCCACCGGCTCGCCGCCGGTCATGATGCTGCGCATGGCGGTCGGCCGCTGACCTCGGCGCAGCAGCCGCAGCGCGGTGGCCGGCAGGAAGGCGTTGCGGATGCCGTGCCGGGCGACGAGGTCGAACACCTCGTCCGGGTCGAACCTTCGGGCCCGGTGGGCCACGATCGGCACGCCCGCGTGCCAGGCCGACAGCAGGCAGTCGATCAGCCCGCCCGCCCACGCCCAGTCCGCCGGGCTCCACAGCAGATCGCCGGCGTGCGGGAAACCGTCGTGGGCCAACGAGATCGGCGCGGCGTGCGCGGCGACCACCCGGTGGGCGTGCACCACGCCCTTCGGCGTGCCGGTGGTGCCGGAGGTGTAGACGATGACCGCCGGGGTCATGGCGTCGATGGGCGCGCGCGGTGTGCTGGTGGACCCGGTGGTGGTCATCGCGGTGAACTCGGGGGTGCCGGTGCGGATCCAGTCCGCCGCGCCGGCGAGGCCACCCGGCTCGACGATCTCGGCGAAGTGCTCGGCGGTGGTGAGCGCGATGGTGGCGCCGCTGTCGGTGAGCCGCTGGGTGATGGCCTCCTCGCGGTGCATCAGGCTGATCGGCACCGCGATCGCGCCCAGCCGGTAGACCGCCAGGTGCGCGAGCGCGGCGTCCGCGCTCTGCGGCAACGCGATCGCGACCCGGTCGCCGAACCGCACGCCCCGGGCGGCCAGGGCGTTGGCCAGCCTGCTGGAGGCGTCGCGGACCTGGGCGAAGGTCCACCAGCGCTGCTCGCCCGCGCTGAGGTCCAGCAGGGCGCGCCGGCCGGGGTCGGCCGCCCAGCGGTCGCAGGCCGCGGTCGCGATGGTGTAGCCGGGTGGGATGGGGGTGTCGACGGCCAATGGCCATCGCGTTCGTTCAGATGACACGGTCACGACCACTCCAGTAGCGGTTCCGCAGCTCGCGCTTGAGAACCTTGCCGTACGGGCTCTTCGGCAGCTGCGCGAGCCACTCGATGTCGCGGGGGATCTTGTAGCCGGACAGGCGTTCCCGGCAGAGCTGTTCGACCTCTGTGGACAGTGCGTCGTGGTCGTGGCCGTCCTCGGCGACGAGCACCGCGACCACCCGCTCGCCCCACTCCGCGTCCGGTGCGCCGACCACCGCGACCTCGCGGACACCGCGGTGGGTGAGGATGACCTCCTCGACCTCGCGCGGATAGATGTTCGCGCCGCCGCTGATGATCACGTCCTTGTCCCGGTCGAGCAGCCGGACCGCGCCGTCGGCCTCGATCCGGCCGATGTCGCCGGTGCGCAGCCATCCGTCCACAATGGACGCCTTGGTGGCCTCGCTGTTGTTCCAGTAGCCGGTCATCACCACGTCGCCGCGGACGACGATCTCGCCGTCGCCGGTGCCGGCGATGGTGTCGCCGGTGCGGACCCCGATCTCGACACTGGTGTAGGCGAAGCCGACGGTGCCCCGGCGGGTCTCGGTGTGCTCGGTGCCGGGCAGCGTGGTGATGGTGACCGGCGCCTCGGCCTGGCCGTAGATCTGGGCGAACACCGGGCCGAAGACCTCGATGGCGCTGGCGATGTCGGTCGGGTACATGGGCGCGCCGCCGTAGACGACGTTGACCAGCGACCCGACGTCGCGCCGGTCGGCGCGCTGCGCGCGCACCAGCCGGTTGACCATGGTCGGGGCGAGGAAGGCGATGTCGGTGACCCGTTCGGTCTCCACCAGCCCGAGCACCTCGGCCGGGTCGTAGCTGCGGGAGGTGGTGATCAGCTGGGTGGCGCCCTTGGCGAAGGCGGGCAGCGCGTAGAGGCCGGAGCCGTGGGTGAGCGGCGCGGCGTGCAGCACGATCGCGGCGCCGTCCAGGTGGCGGACGTCGGTCAGGTAGGCGGCCACCATGGCGAACAGGTTGGCGTGGCTGAGTACCGCGCCCTTGGGCCGGCCGGTGGTGCCCGAGGTGTAGAAGATCCACGCCGGGTCGCCGTGGCCGCTTTCGTGCTGGGGGAGCGGTTCGGCGTCCACTGGCTGTCCATTGAGGATGGTGCCGGCGATGTGTTCGGTGTACTCCTCGGTGAGCAGCCAGGCGGCGGCGCCGGAGTCCTCGGCGAGCACGCCGACCTCGTGCTGGGTGCTGCGGGCGTTCACCGGGACCGCGGCGAACCCACCGTGGAAGCAGGCGAGCAGCGACTCCAGCAGCGGGATCCCGTTGTGCTGCAGGATGCCGACCCGGTCGCCTGGTCGCACGCCCTTGGCGTGCAGCAGTCCGGCGAGCCGGGCGACCCGGTCGGACAGCTCGGCATAGGTCACCGCGTGCTCGCCGTGCACGAGCGCGCGGCGCTCGCCGGCGCGGCGGGCGTTGCGGTGCAGGAGGGTCGCGAGGTTCACCGGTCGCCCCCGGTGAGCACGAGCACCACGCAGGCGTTGCCGTCGATGCCGGACACGCCGCCGCCCATGGTCTCCACCACGCCGGTGCTGGCGTGCCCTGCCTGCCGGTCGCCCGCCTCGTGCCGCAGCTGGGTGACCACCTCGTGCACCTGGGCCAGGCCGGTGGCGCCGAGCGGGTGGCCGCGGCCGAGCAGTCCGCCGGACGGGTTGACCGGGACCTTGCCGGCCACGGCGGTCACCCCGTCGCGCAGCAGCCGGTAGCCCTCGCCGGGTTCGGCGAGCCCGAGCGACTCGTAGGTGACCACCTCGCCAATGGTGAACGCGTCGTGGCACTCGACCAGGTCGATGTCCCTCGGTGTGATCCCGGCCTGCCGATAGGCCGCCAGCGCGGTGTCCCGGACGACCTCGAAGCCCCACACGTGTGCGGAGCCGGCGTCCCACGGCCCGCCGGAGCGCAGTTCGCTGGCCGCGATCGTCACGTCCCGGTCATGTCCTCTGTGGACACCGACGACCGCGGCCGCGGCGCCGTCGGAGATCGGCGAGCACTGGTGCAGGGTCAGCGGCTCGGCGATCATCCTGGCGTCGAGCACCTCGGCGGTGGACAGCCGGGCGCCGAACTCGGCCAGGGGGTTGTGCAGGGCGTTGCCGTGGTTCTTCACCGCGATCGCGGCGAGGTCCTCCGCGGTGAGCCCGGTGGTCTCCAGGTAGCGAGTGGCGGCCATGGCGTACATGGCGGGCAGCAGCAGCCCGGCGCGGCCGTGCGGGTCCCTCGGCTCCGGTGGCAGTGGGCCGCGCGGCAGGCGGGACATGTGCTCGACGCCGAGGGCCAGCGCGCTCCGGTAGCGCCCGGCGGCGACCGCGGCGGCGGCCTCGTGCAGCGCGGTGGTCGCGCTGGCGCAGGCGTTCTCCACCCGGACGATCGGCACGCCGTGCAGGCCGAGCCGGTGGGTGGCGCGCTGGGCGACGCCCATCTCACCGAACACCGAGCCGACGTACACCGCGTCCACCCGGTCCAGTTCGGCGTCGGTGAGCGCCTCGAGTGCCGCGTCCGCGGCGAGACCGGCGACCTCGGCGTCCGGCTGACGCCCGAACCAGCTGCTGCCGACTCCGTATATCTGCACGTTCATACGCCGGCCTCCAGGTCACCGGAAGGGGTGGTGCCCAGCACGCGCACCCGGGTGCCGACCACGTGCGGCGTGTGCTCGGTGAGCCGGGTCAGCACCCGGGGACCGGCATCCAGGTCGACGTAGGCGAACGCCGTGCCCCGGTCCGCGCCGATCCCGGTGACCGTCCAGGACCAGATGATGCCGTTGGGGGACAACGAGGTTGGCTCGGTCGAGCCGGCGCAGCCCGCGCACCGAACCGATGGTTCCACAGTGGACAGGCCACAGTCGGCGCACCGCCAACCGCTGACCTCCAGAGCTGCACCGGCCCCGCGCACTGTCGGTCGCGGGTCGGGTTCGACTACGGCTGGCTGCACGTCCATGACACCTCCAGTGGCGTGAAATATATTAGAACCCTCCACAAAGAACAAGACCCAGTCCAGTCACCCCCCACGCAAGTGCAGCGAAGGAGCCCTTCACTGCACTGACCGCAGCGAAGGGACCCTTCACTGCGGTCGGGCAGGCCGGGTCGGGGTGCGGGATGACGACGGAGGGGGGTGGTGGCTGATATACAAAATGTGGGAGGGGTGTCTACGTGACGATCAGGGGGAGCTTTGGCTCGATGTCGGCGGCCAGGTCCTCGGCGGTCCCGCAGGCCGGTTCGAGGCTGTCGCCGCCCAGCGCCCAGCTGCTGATCTCCACCGACGTCGCCGTGGTCACCTCGAGCCGGTAGTCGCACATGCTGATCGAGCCGGCGCCCGAACCGGTGGACTCCCGTGTCTCGTAGGCGGTGCGCTCGTTCACCACGCGCGTGGCCGGCTGCTCGTCGTCCGGACCCCTGGCCCCGGACGTCCAGAGCTGCACGCTCACGAAGCTCAGCTCGCCGTCGCGGGTGCCCGGGGCGTGGTACCGGCAGGAGCGCACGACCGTCGTGGCGGGCGAGCCGGCGTCCAGCCGCAGGTCCGCCCGCAGGTCCGCGCTGATCAGCGCGCACGGGTCGAGCACGAGGATGTCCACCGGACGGTCGTGGTCGGCGCGCGCGGGCGCCGGATCGGCGACCGGCAGCTTCGCGGAGATCAGCCGCGCCAGGTCGGGGTGCACGCAGTCGGGCGCCTGGCCGTCCATCCTCGGCGCGACCTCCACCGACGAGGTGGCGTTCACGTGGAGCAACAACCGGCAGCCGATGGGATCAGCCGGACCGACCCGGTACACCTCCCGGCCCTCCACCGTCGTCCGGTCGAGCTCGGCGCCGCGTTCCCGCTGATAGGTCTCGGCCACGCGTTTCGCATCGGCCACCCGGTTGGCCGCCTGACTGTCCCGGACGGTGATCTCCAGGGTGTTGATCCACGCCTCGCGCGGCTTGTCCTCGAGGTCGGTCGCGATGAACGAGCACGACCGCCGATGCCCCTCGTCCGCACCGCCCTGCGCCCGCAGCCGCAGGCCAACCCGTTCCCGCTGGGTGAGCAGCGCACACGGGTCGAGTTCGGCCACACTCGCCGGCACAGGCGGCGTGGCCGGCTCGTCGTCGGCGCACCCGGCCAGAAACAGCCAGCCGACCACCAGCACACCGACCCATCGCCTCATCAGCTCACCGTTCCCAGTCCGTTGGGCGCTCATGATCGCATCTGCTGGGGCCGCGTCCTACCGAAACGTTCCGGCACGTCGACCTGGCTCAGGACCGCGGATCGACCAGTCGCGCGAGTTCCTCGGCCCGAGTCGTGTCGCCCAACTCCAGCAGGATCGCCCGCGCCTCCTCGAACGCCGCCCGCGCGGCGGCGGCATCCGTTTCGGCATAGGCCCTTCCCAGGTTGGTCAACGCGTCTGCCTGGTAGGAGTACCAGCCACGAGTTCGCCACAGCGCGACGGACTCCTCCAGGTGCGGTATGGCCAGGGCCGGTCGCCCGGCGGCCAGTTCGATCTCGCCGATCAGCCCGAGTGCTTCGGCGAGGTGATGGCTCATGTCGTACTCGCGACTGAGCCGGAGCGCGTGGTCGGCGGTGTCGCGCGCGTCCGGATCGGCGCGCTGGAAGTGCAGGCGTGCCAGGGCGAGCAGGGTCAGCACCTCGGTGTAGTTGTCCCGATAGGACCGGGAGATCGCCAACGACCGCGCCAACATCCGCTGGCTGGTGTCGAGGTCGCCCACCGCACGATGACCGATACCGGCGAACTGCAACGCGGTTGCCTCGCACCGGGCGTTGCCGAGCGTGCGGGAGTGGTCAAGGGCGTTGTGCGCGTGGGTGATGGCGATGGCGACCTCGCGTCTCTCGAAGTGGGCGAGGGCGAGTTCGGCGCGGACCCGGCCGCCGAGGTGGTTGGACCGCTCGGCCAGGTGCAGCGCGCTGGTCGCCGCGTCGATGGCCTCGGCATGGGCGCCGGCGGCGGTGAGGGACCACGAGCACATCACGGTGGCGTCGGACATGCCCGGTTCGTGGCCGAGCTCGGTGAACATGGCCAGCAGCCGCGTGGCCTCGGCGTGCTGGCGGGCCATCGCCTCGCCGTCGCGGCCGCCGGTGATCCAGGTCGTCACGTCGATCAACCCGCGGAGCATGACCGCCTCGCCGAGCAGGTTGCCCGTTGCGCGGCACACCGCGATCACCTCGGTGTTGATGACGAACCAGTCGGCGTACATGCCGCGCAGGTCGAAGTACTTCTCCAGGCAGCCGGCCAGGTCGAAGGCCAGCTCGTCCAGGTCGAGCCGGCAGGCCTGCCGCACCGCGGCCAGGAGCGCGGCGTGCTCGGCGTCGAACCAGTTCTCCGCCCACTCGCCGCGGAAGCCGCGCAGGATGTGCTCGCTCGGCGGTCGCGGGGCCTGGCCGCTGACCGAGGCATGGGCCGGGCCGGGGATCTTCGTGGCCATGCGCTCGGCCAGGGCGAGCCAGCCGCCGAGGCCCAGGCCGAGCGCCCGCGCCCGGCTGTCGGCGGACTCCTCGTCGAGGGCACGTTCGGCGGCGAAGAGCCGGACGAGGTCGTGGCAGCGGTAGCGGTACTGGCCAGCGGGATCGGGTCCGGAGACGGTGAGCAACTGTGCGTCCACCAGCGCTTCGGCGTGCTCCCCGCCCTCGTCGAGGGAGCACTCGAGGACGGTCGCCGCCAGCCAGCCGGGGAAGTCGGGGACGGCGAACAGGCCGAGGAGCCGGAACAGTCTCCTCGGCGCTTCGGCGAGTCCCCGATAGCTCAACATGAGCGATGCCCGAACCGCGAGATCGCCGATGGCGAGCTGGTCCAGCCGGTGGTGCTCGTCGCGGAGCCGGCCGGCCAGATGCGCCACCTGCCACATCGGTCTCGCGGCCAGCCGGGCACCCGCGATCCGGATGCCGAGTGGCAGACCGCCGCACAGGTCGATGAGTTCCACGGCCGCCGCCCGCTCGTTCCCGACGCGTTCGTCGCCGGTGATGCGGGCGAGCAACCGCACCCCGTCGTCGGCGTGAAACACGTCCAGGTCGATCCGTTGCGCGCCTTCGATCCCCGTCAGGCGGACTCGACTGGTGATCAGGACGGCACAGGTGGCGGCACCGGGCAGCAGCGGCCTGATCTGCTCCTCGGAGGCGGCGTTGTCGAGTACCACCAGTACCCGGCGACCGGCGAGCAGCGTGCGGTAGGCCTCGGCGCGTTCGACCGGTTCGGCGGGAATCGCCCGGTCGGGCATACCGAGGGCACGCAGGAACCGGGCGAGTACGTCGCCGGGGCGCAACGGCGTCGAACCGGCGCCGTGCAGGTTGACCCACAGTTGTCCGTCCGAATAGGTCCTGGCCACCAGATGCGCGACATGGAGGGCGAGTGCGGTCTTGCCGATGCCACCCATGCCGACGATGTTGGACACCAGCGCCGAACCGGTGTTGTCCGCGGCCCACCCCGTGGCCAGATGTGCGCGCACGGCGTCGACCTCGTCGGTGCGCCCGGTGAAGTCGGCGACGGTCAACGGGAGCAGTGCGGGCGCGGACCACACCCTGCCCAGTGCCCCCGACTTCTGGCCGAGGGACTCGGCCGGCGGGCGTGCCGGCCGCGGCGGATCGAGCGCCGGGTCGAGTGCCGCGTCGTTGTCGAGGATTCGTTTGTGCAACCGGCGCAGCGCCGGGTTGGGATCCACGCCGAGTTCCTCGACCAGTCGAGCCCTCGTTCGGTCGTAGCAGGCCAGGGCCTCGGCCGGCCGGCCGTCGCGGTACAGGGCGAGCATCAACTGCCCGACCAACCGCTCGTTGAGCGGATCGGTCTGGGCCCTGGCGGCGAGTCCGGCGAGCACGTCGCCGTGTCGGCCATGGCGCAGTTGAAAGTCGATCAGATCGAGTTCGACGGCCGCCCGCTCCCGCAGCAGGGCTTCCCGCTGGGTGTTGAACCACGGGTTGTCCGCGGCCGCGAACGGCTCGCCACGCCAGAGCGAGAGCGCCTGTTTGAGCAGGCCGGCGGCCTGGGCGGGGGCGTCGTTGGCCCTGGCGACCGCCACGAACTGGCGGAACCGGTGCAGGTCCACCACCGCGGGATCGACCGTCGCGACGTAGCCGCCAGGCTGGCGCTGGATACACGGTTTGTCCTGGACAAGCCGCAATGACTGCCGGAGCCGGGAGATGTAGCTGTAGAGCGTGGTGTGGGCCCGATGTGGTGGATCGGCGCCCCATACCCGGTCGACCAGCGAGGCAACGGACACCACCCGCTCGGCATCCACCAGTAACGCGGCGAGCACCCACCGCTGTCGCGCGTGACCAAGGCTGACGAACTGACCGTCGACGTGCGCGTCGATCGAGCCGAGGAGGCTGAACTCCACCGCGTTCACGCTCGCATCTCCGAGATCACCTTGGCTTTTCCAGATCGAAGACCAGCGGTGATTCCCGGCGATTGTAACCCAGTGCGCCCGTTGTTCCGTGAATCCATGCGAGCAGTCCGCCGAGGCCCCCGGCCCCATTCATCCAAGGAACTTCCAAGGTTTGCCCATATGCGATGGCCGAGGCTACGTCGCCCACGTACCCACCCAAAGGGGGAACGCAATGCGAAGCAGCCGGAGATCCCCGGTTCGAGCGCTGGTGGTGCCGCTCGCGGTCACCGCGATGCTGGGAGTATTGACCCGCGCCAGACGGGGTGGGCATTCGAGCGCCCACGCTGCTGCCGATGTCGACCGGCACGACGCCCGTGCGACGTGACGGTCGACACATCGGCGGCCTCGGTGTGGAACCCGAGCGGATCGAGGCCCGCTCGGTCCGTGGACGAGGGCGAATGGTCTCGGGGCCGGCGGGGGCCGCGCGGCGATCCCTTCCGTCACGGGGCGCCCTGACCGTTGGTCCAGGCCTGATCGGTGCGGCGTTTTCCCTGGTCGGATGGTCTTTTTGGCCAGTGGGACGAGCGCTGTGCGGTGGCGGTGACCGGTGGTGTGCGGCGGGGGTGAAATGTGGGCTGGAACACATGGGGACAGCCCCCCGGCCAAGACTGGTGCTACCAGGCTGCCGCCGCTTGAACGCGTGCGGAACACTTCGCGGCATGACGACTCATGCCGCTCCGCTGGTCACGCCGTCGACTGGCAGCGACTTCGCCCAACTGTTCAAACGAGTGAACGAGGCGGGGTTGATGCGCCGGCGCCCTGGCTATTACCTCGTCCGGATCAGCCTGCTCGCCGCCTGTTACGGGGGTGGGGTAACGGCCTTCTTCCTGCTCGGCGACACCTGGTGGCAGATGGTGCTCGCCGTGTTGTTCGCCGTGTTGTTCGGCCAGGTCGCCCTGTTGTCCCACGACCTCGCCCACCGGCAGGTGTTCCGCACCCGGCAGCCATCGGAGGCCGCCGGACTCATCGCCGGCAACCTGGGCATCGGCATGAGTTACGGCTGGTGGATGGACAAGCACACCCGCCACCACGCGAACCCGAACCACGAGGACCTCGACCCGGACGTCACCCCCGACATCCTGGTGTGGTCCGACGACCAGGCCAGGGCCAGCAAGGGGATTCCCCGGTTCATCGGCCGCTGGCAGGCCTACCTGTTCTTCCCGCTGCTCACCCTCGAGGGCCTCAACCTGCACGTGTCCGGCGTCCGGGCGCTCGGCGACCCCAAGCTGAAGAAGCGCGCCCTGGAGGCGACGCTGCTGTTCACCCACTTTGCCGGCTACCTGGCGATGCTGTTCCTGGTGCTGTCCCCCGGCAAGGCCGTGCTGTTCCTGGTCATCCACCAGGCGCTGTGGGGCATCTACATGGGTTCGATCTTCGCGCCCAACCACAAGGGCATGCCGATCCTCACCGGCAAGGACCGCCCCGACTTCCTCCGCCGCCAGGTGCTCACCTCGCGCAACGTGCGGGGCAACTGGCTGGTCGACAACGCCCTCGGCGGGCTGAACTACCAGATCGAGCACCACCTGTTCCCCAGCATGCCCTCCCCGCATCTGCGTCACGCGCAGCCGATCGTGCGCGACTACTGCGCCGAACTGGGTGTGGAGTACACCGAGACCGGTCTGATCGACTCCTACGCCCAGGCGCTGCGCCACCTGCACGAGGTCGGCGCCCCACTGCGCAAGGCGACCGCCAAGGCGTCGGCCTAAATAGTCGTCGGCCAACAGTCGAGTCAAGACGCCGAAAGTAGGATTTTTTCTCACTGGGTATCTGATTAATTGGTGAGTGTGTACCCTGCCAATCTCGTATGTCCGACGAGCGGGAGGCAGGAGCATGGCGGAACCCTCGGCAGGCGCGTCATCCACAATGGCGCCACCGGACCAGAAGACCCTCCGCCGTGCGATCACGGCGTCGGCGATCGGCAACATGACCGAGTGGTTCGACTACGGCGTCTACGCATACACCGCTGTCCACATCGGAAACGCGTTTTTCCCGAGTGAGAACGGCACAGCGTCCACTTTGGGCAGTTTGCTGGTGTTCGCCGTGTCCTTCCTGATCCGGCCGATCGGTGGCATGGTCTGGGGACCTCTGGGCGACCGCCTCGGTCGCCAGAAGGTCCTCGCCACGACGATCCTGTTGATGGCCGGTGCCACGTTGTGTGTCGGCCTGCTGCCCGGCTACGCGACGCTCGGCATCCTCGCCCCGATCGGCCTGGTCGTCCTGCGGATGATCCAGGGCTTCTCCACCGGCGGTGAGTACGGCGGCGCGGCGACGTTCATGGCCGAGTACGCACCGGACAACAAGCGCGGCAGGTACGGCAGCTTCCTGGAGTTCGGCACCCTGGCCGGGTTCACCCTGGGTGCCGCGCTCGCGCTCGTCGTCGAGCAGATCGTCGGCGAGACGGCCATGGCCGACTGGGGCTGGCGGCTGCCGTTCCTGATCGCCGGACCGCTGGGCATCATCGGGCTGTACCTGCGGTCCAAGCTCGAGGACACCCCGGTGTTCCGCGAGTGTGCCGCCGAGGGCCAGATCGACACCAAGACCAAGACCTACCTGCGCGACCTGCTGAAGTTCTGGCGGCCGTTGCTGTTGCTGGTCGGTCTGGTGGTGACGCTGAACATCGTGAACTACACGCTGCTCGCGTACATGCCGACCTACCTGGAGACCGAGATCGGTCTGTCGTCGGTCGAGGCACTGCTGCTGATCATCATCGGGCAGTCGGCGATGATGGTGCTGGTGCCCTTCGCCGGCGCGTGGTCGGACAAGGTCGGCCGCAAGACGTTGTGGTGGATCTCGATCGTCGGGCTGTTCGTGCTCGCGATCCCGATGTTCCAGTTGATGACGCAGGGCTTCGGTGGCGCGGTGATCGCGTTCGCCGTACTCGGGTTGCTCTACGTGCCCCAGCTGTCGACCATCTCGGCGATGTTCCCGGCGATGTTCCCGACCCATGTCCGCTACGCCGGCTTCGCCATCGCCTACAACGTGTCGACCTCGCTGTTCGGCGGCACCGCCCCGGCGGTGAACCAGTCGCTGATCAACGCGACCGACGACCTGCTGTTCCCGGCGTACTACATGATGGGCGCCTGCGTGGTCGGCGCCATCGCGCTGTACTTCGTGCCGGAGACGCGTGGCTGCTCACTGCGCGGCCGCGGCATCCCCGGCATCGATTCGAAGCCAGGCCAGGAGCCCGCCGTGGCCGGCTCAACGCCCTGAATGGGGCATTCGGGGCGCTCAACGTCCCGAATGCCCCATTCAGGGCATCACCAGTACTGGTGGCGTTGGCCGTCGGTGTCGGCGACGAAGATGACCCCGTCGGCGCCGGTCGCGCCGGCCGGCTCCAGCGGGAGGTGGCCGGGCAGGATCGGTTCGCCGGCGCGGATCGCCGGGGGTAGCGCGGCGCGCAGGGCCGGTGCCGGGAACAGGGCGCGCCGGGTGGTCGCCTCGGCCAACACGCCCTGGAGGGTGCCGGGGTCGCTGTGCGGGTTGGCGTCGGTGGCCAGGAACGCGTAGCCGTCGCCGAGGGTGAGCTCGACCAGCGCGCCCGCGCTCGCCCAGTTCACCTCGGCGCCGCCGAACGACATGTGCGACCGCGACCGCTGGAGGTGCACGTTGTGCGCGAACACCAGGATCGGTCCGCGCTGGCGCTCGGCGGCCACGATCGCGAGCAGGTTGTCGGCCATCATCTCGGCGCGCAGGCTCAGCATGGTCGCGATCCGGTCGGCCGCCGGGCTGGCCATGGCGGCGTGGTAGCGCAGCAGGCCCTTGGCGGTGCGCGCGTGCGCCTCGGCCAGGTCGAAGCCTGCCGGATCGGCCGGGCGTAGGCCGGGGGCCGCGCGGCGCAGGGCGCTGGCCAGGTCGTCGGCGACCACACGCAGCGCGCGGGCGTGCTCGGTGTCGCCGATGGAGGCCGCCGCGTCGTACATGGCCGCCTCGTCCGTCCAGGCCGCGTCCTCGCCGAGCAGCCTGTCCAGGTCCGTGACCGACGCCGGGCGCAGCGCCGCCGGCAGGTAGTCGGCGACCGAGCGCAGCGCGTGGCGCGGGCTCGGCGCGGCGGCGGTCTCCAGCGGCGCGTCGAAGCCGTGGAACCGAACCTGGTCGCGCGGCGCGCGGTCGGCGTTGTGCGCGCGGAGCCACTCGACCAGCTCCCGGTTGCCCGGCACGTTGCCGAAGCGGTGGCTGAAGCCGGTGGCGAGCACCCGCTCGAGCTCGGCCGGTCCGCCGCGCACGTAGTCGTCGACCGGCGACGCGGCGAAGATGTCGGTCTCCAGCGCGATCGACCGGTAGCCGCGGTCGACGAGCTGACCGAGAAGTTCGTTGCGCAGCAACGGGAACGCCGCGATCCCGTGAGTCGGCTCGCCGAGGGCGAGCACGGTCGGCCGGTCGGCCCGGTCGGCGAGCAGGTCGTCGACGGCGTGGCCGAGGGCCGCCGAGTCGTCGAGCTGGCGGCCGATTCGCGCCATGGTGTCCACTGTGGACATGGAACTCCCTTCCGAAAGGAACGTCCCTCGCAACGCTATCGTTGAAGAATCGAGTGAAACTTCGACGAGATTCACCTGGGCTTGACGGCGTGAAGTCTCAAACGGGAGGTGCGACCTGCGACCCATCGACCTCGCTCGGGAACACGGGTTGTCCCCGCAGGCGATCCGCAACTACGAGGACGCGGGCATCCTTCCGCCGGCCGAGCGCGGCGAGACCGGCTACCGGCGCTACACCCCCCGGCACGCGCAGGCACTGCGCGCCTTCCTCGCGCTGCGCCGCGGCCACGGGCACGGGCAGGCGGCCGAGATCATGCGCGCGACCAACCGGGGCGACCCCGACGCCGCCTACCGGCTCATCGACGCCGCGCACGTCGCGCTGGTCGACGAGCGCGCCACCAGCACCGAGTCCGCGACCGCGCTGAGCGGCCTGTCCACCTCGACCGCCACCCCGGACGGCGCGCCGCTGACCGTCGGCGAGCTCGCGCGCCGGCTCGGCGTGCACCCCGCGACGCTGCGCACCTGGGAGACCGCGGGCATCCTGCGCCCGACCCGCGACCGGGCGACGGGCTACCGCGAGTACGGCCAGGACTGTGTGCGCGACGCCGAGATCGCCCGGCAGCTGCGCCGGGGCGGATACCAGCTGCGCCAGGTCGCGCGGTTCATCGAGTCGTTGCGCGCGGCGGGTGGCGCGGCGGCGTTGCGTGCCTTCCTCGACTCCTGGCGCGACCGGCTGCGCACCCGCGGCCGTGACCTGCTCGCCGGCGCGGCCCAGCTCGACGCCTACCTCACGCTGCTGGCCGGTTAGCGCGTCAGGTCCTCCATCGAGACCAGCCCGTCGCCAAGGACCCTGGTCACCAGCTCGCTTTTCGTCGGCGCCGCGCGTCCGGTGTTCGCGTACTTGACCCGGACCCGCTCGATATGGGTGTCCACGGTCTTCACGCTGATGTGCAGTTTCGCCGCGACGAGTTGCTTGGACGGCGAGGAGAACCACACCCGCAGCACCTCCAGCTCCCTCGGCGACAACATCGGCCGGTCGCCGCGGGCGCGGTCCCCGACCACGCCGGCCGCCGCCGGGCCGTGGTAGGTCCGCCCGGCCGCGGCCGCCCGGATGGCGGCCACCAGGTGTGCCTCGCCCTCGCGCTTGCTCAGGTAGGCACACACGCCGGCGGCCTCGCAGCGCAACGCGGTGGCCGGGTCGGTGTACCGGGAGTACACGACCACCCGCCTGCCGACCTCCACCAGCCGCCGCAGCGCGCCGAACCCCTGCCGCCGCACGAGCAGGTCCAGGTCGACGATCACCACGTCGGCGGTCAGCCCGGGGCCGGTCCACACCCTGGCCAGCCGGTCGTCGGCCACCAGCAGCTCGATCGGCGGGTCCGCCCGCGCACACCAGCACCGGACGCCCGCGACCACCGCCGCGTGGTCATCGAAGATCACCGCTGAGATCACTGCTGAGACCACCGTTGAGTTCGCCTCACCGGCCATCGGAACCTCCCCCGGCGAACGCGTCGGCATCGCCGTCCGCGCCTCGCCACCCCAGGTTTCCCGCCCGTCGGTCTCGATCCTGCGCGGTCGATCTCTCCGTCCGATCTCCGTTGATCACCGGCGTCCATATCATTGGCAGGATCGCCGTACGCGGCGCTTCGTCGCCCTGGGGAGGACGTGGTGGAGTTCCGACTGCTGGGTCCCTTGGAGGTCGCCGCCGGTGGCGCGGCCGTCCGGGTCGGTGGCCTGCGGCAACGCACCCTGCTCGGGCTTTTGCTGCTGCAGCGCGGGCAGGTGGTGTCGATCGAGCGGCTGGTGGACGCGGTGTGGGCCACCGACCCGCCGTCGTCGGCCCGCGACCAGGTGCGCAACGGCGTGTGGGCGCTGCGCAAGGCGTTGGGCGACAAGGCGGGACGGCTGGTGGTGACCGAGGACGCCGGCTACCGGCTGGACACCAGCCGGTGTCTGGTCGACGCCGACCAGTTCGCCGAGGGCGTGCGCGCCGGCCGGGCGGCGGCCGGCGCGGGCGACCAGGAACAGGCGTGCAGCGAACTGCGGGCCGCGTTGGCGCTGTGGCGCGGCCCGGTGTTGGCCGGCATCCCGAGCAGGCTCGTGCGCCAGGCCGCGACCGGGCTGACCGAACAGCGGCTCACCGCGACCGAGGAACGGCTGGACGCGGAGCTGGCCATGGGCCGGCACACCGAGATCGTCGGCGAGCTGGCCGAGCTGGTCGCCGAGTATCCGGAGCGGACCCGGCTGCTCGGACAGCTGATGCGCGCGCTGCACGGCGCCGGCCGCGCCGGCGAAGCCCTTGGCGCGTACCGGAAGGCCAAACACCGCCTCGCCGACGAGCTCGGCCTTGACCCGCCGGCCGAGCTGGTGGCGTTGGAGGCGGCGATCCTGCGCAACGAGCCGGCCCATGACCGGGCGCCGACCGACGACGGGCCAGGCCGGTTCGCCGACGCCGTCGCCAATGCCGTCGCCAATGCCGCGCCGCGCACGTTGCCCTACGACGTCCCGGACTTCACCGGCCGGCTCGCGGAGATCCGGCGGCTGCTGGTCAGCGGCCCGGACGCCGGCACGGTGGCGATCCGCACGATCGAGGGCATGGCCGGGGTCGGCAAGACCGCGCTGGCGGTGCACGCCGCGCACGCGCTGGCCGACCGGTTTCCCGACGGCCAGCTGTTCATCGACCTGCACGGGTTCACCCCCGACCGCGCCCCGACCAGTCCGGAACGGGCGCTGGAGACGCTGCTGCGGGCGATCGGCGTGCCCGGCAGCCGTATTCCGTCCTCAGTGGACGAACAGGTCGGCCTGTGGCGTACCGAGCTCGCCGGCAGGCGGATGGTGCTGGTGCTGGACAACGCGGCCGACAGCAAACAGGTCTCCCCGTTGATCCCGGGCAGTCCCGGCGTGCTGTTGCTGGTCACCAGCCGCCGGCGACTGACCAGTCTGGACGGTGCGGTTCCGCTCGAGCTGGCCGGCCTCGCGGAAGCCGACGCGATCGCGCTGGTCACCGCGATCGTCGGCGCGGCACGGGCCGACGCCGAGCCGGGCGCGGTGGCGGAGCTGGTCGAGCTGTGTGGCCGGCTGCCGCTCGCGATCCGCATCGCCGCCGCCCGGATGCAGCGACGTCCACAATGGACGATTCAGTCGCTTGTGGACCGGATGGTGTTCGAGAAGCGCAGGCTGGTCTCGCTCCCTGCCGGGGTGGACAAAGAGGTGATGACCGCGTTCACCCTGTCCTACCAGGCACTTCCCGCCGAGCAGCGCCGACTGTTCCGGCTGCTCGGCCTGCATCCCGGCACCGACATCGACGTCCACGCGGCCGCCGCACTTGCCGATCTCGACGCCGACGTCGCCGAGGCCGCGCTGGAACAGCTCACCGACGAGTACCTGCTCAACCAGGTCGGCCGGGAGCGCTACACCTTCCACGACCTGTTGCGCGCACACGCCAACCGGTGTGCCGAGGCAGAGGAGTCGCCGGCCGCCCGCCACGAGGCGCTCACCCGCCTGTTCGACCACTACCGCTACGCCGCCGCGCAGGCCATCGACCTGATCGACCCGCACGAGCGCAACCGCAGGCCGCGCCTTGACCGGCCGGACTCCTACCAGTCGCCGTTCCGACAGGACGCCGCGGCCGCGGCCGAGTGGCTCGAACAGCAGACCTCGAACCTGCTGACCGTCGGCGCGCACGACGGCTGGCCGACCCACACCGGTCACCTGTCCAGCATCCTCTGGCGATACCTCGAACAGCAGGCGCGGCACCAGGAGGCGCAGGCACTGCACCAGCACGCGGTGACCGTCGCGCACGCCGGCGCCGACCAGCTCGCCGAGGCCGCGGCGCGCCGCAACCTCGGCCGATCCCAGTGGTATGTCGGCAATCTCAACGACGCCGCGCGCGATTTCGAGCAGGCGCTGGCCCTGCTGGCCGAACACGAGTACCGGCTCGGCATGGTGATCACCCTGAACGACCTCGGCACCACGCTGTACCAGTTGGGCCGCCACGAGGAGGCGGACGCCCACTGTCAGCGGGCGTTGGCCATCAGCGAGGAGGAACACGACGACGTCGGCCGGATGCAGGTGCTGATGACCATCAGCCTCGGCTACGCGCTGCGCGGAGACAACAAGGCGTCCGGCCACTACCTGCGCCAGGCGCTGGCGATCGCCCAGGAGGTCGGCAACCGCAACATCGAGGGCCGGGCGCACCTGAACATGGGCGACCTGTACGCCGAAAGCGGAGAGCCGGAGCTGGCCGAGCACCATCTCGAACGCGCGTTGAGCCTGTACCGGGAGGTCGGCAACCGCGAGGGCGAGGCGGCCGCGCTGACGAACCTTGGCGGCGTGCTCACCCGGCTCGGCCGCCACGCCGAGGCGACCGAACACCTCGAGCGCGCACTGGACTTCTTCCGCCGCAACGGTGACCGGCGGTGGGCCAGCGCCACCCTGCGGGAGATCGGCCTGCTGCACGCCAACACCGGACGGCACGACCAGGCGGCGCGCTTCTTCGACGAGGCACTGCGCCTGGCCCGCCAGATCGGCAACCTGGCGCTGGAGTCCATCATCCTGAACTGCCTCGGCGACAACGCCACCGAGCGGGGCGTGCCGCGCGAGGCCGGCGCCCACCATCAGCAGGCGTTGCTGACCGCGCGGCGAAGCGGCCAGCCGCTCGAGGAGGCCAACGCCCATCGGGGACTGGGCCGGGCACACCACGCCCTCGGCGAACCGGCGGAAGCCAGCCGGCACTGCCGCCGCGCGCTGGACCTGTACACCGAACTCGACGCCGACGACGTGACCGACCTGCGCGCCCTGCTGACCACCCTCGACGCGGCCAAGTAGCCGCGCCCGCCCAGCCCCACTGCCCTGAATGCCCCATTCGGGACGTTGACCGTCGCCAATGCCTCATTCAGGGCATGGGGCCGAACCAGGTCATCGAGTGGCCGTGTGACCTGGTCCAGGCCAGTGGGACGCCGTCCACCGCGAGGAGCTGGTGCAGCGCCTGGTCCGGGGGTGCGGGCAGGGTGGGGTAGGGCAGCAGGTCCTGGTTCTCGTTGGCGATCCAGTGACCGGGCAGGGTGGCCACCAGCTCGGCGAACGCCGCCCGCCGCGGTGCGGGCACCTGGTAGAGCACGGAGGTGTGGAACACCACCAGCGTCGCGTCCGCCGGTGCGCGCGCGGCCAGCGCCGGCAGGTCGTCGACCAGGTCGCCGCGCACGAGCAGCGGTGGCTCGGCCGAGGCGACGGCCGCCGCGGCGTGCAGCCGGGCCCGGCGGTGGTCGTGTTCTGGCCAGATGAGGGCGTCGAGCCAGGCGAGGTCGGCGGGATCGGTGACGTCCAGCGGGTTCAGGTCGAGGCCGGCACGCCAGACCACCTCGGGCAGCCGGGTCGGCGGCGTCAGCCCGGTCGTCGCGCACTCGAGGACCGGTGCGCCGGTGCCGAGCTGGTGGTCGGCGTAGCGGTAGGCGTACCGGTCGGGATAGAGGCACAGCCCGGCGGACGCGCCGATCTCCAGCAGCGCCAACGGTTGCGGCAGCGTGGCGAGCACCGGCAACAGCACCGCGCACCGCCCGGCCTCGTTGGTCTGGGTGCTCCTGGCGCGCAGCTGGGGCTCGATGGCCGGCCAGTTCGCCAGCGTGTAGTCGCGGAACGCGGCCGGGTCGTCCACCGGGCCGCCGAGTAACCGGACCACGCCGAACAGCAGGTTGGGCTGCCGCTTGGCTGGTGGGAGGGTGTCGAGCAGCGCGTGCACGTCCTCGGCGCGGCTGACTGCGATGGCCAGCCGTTCGTAGGTCGGCGACTGTCCCCGCGCCTCGCGCGCGGCGAACTCGGCGTAGAGCGTGGCGGTGGTCGTGGCGGCGGTCATGGCCGAATGATCTCGGTTGCCGGCCGGTGCCACGACCCAGCACAGTGGCGTGCATGCGTGATGTCGCCCACCTGCTGCGGGCCTACGACGACCACCTGCGTACCTCGGCGCCGAGCGCGATCGCGCTGACCAGCCACGGGCCGCTGCGGCTGGTGACCTTCCCCGGCGGCCGGGGGTGGGTCACCTACCGGGACCTCGGCGGTGCCGACGCCGGGGCGATCCGGCAGCTGGTCGCCGACACGCTCGCGCACTACCGCGCGGACCCGGCGGTCGAGCGGGTGAAGTGGAAGACCCGCGGCCACGATCACGCCCCCGGCCTGCACGACGCGCTCGTGGACCACGGCTTCGAACCGGGCGAGCCCGAGTCGATCATGCTCGGCGAGACCGCCGGGCTGATCGCCGACGTGCCCCTGCCCGACGGTGTGTCGCTGCGGCGGGTGGTCGCGGAACCGGAGGTCCGCGCGATGTCCGCGATGGTGGCGGTCGCGTTCGGGGACGACGACGCCGGCCCAATCGCCGACGCGTTGCTGCGGCGGCTGGCCCTTGGCGACGGGATGGAGCTGTGGGTCGCCGAGGCCGACGGCCGGTTCGTCAGCGCTGGCCGGCTGGAGCCGGTCGCCGGCAGCGACTTCGCCGGGATCTGGGGCGGCGCCACGCTGCCGGCGTGGCGCGGTCGCGGCATCTACCGCGCGCTCACCGTCGCCCGCGCCCGGTCCGCGCTGGCCACGGGCAAGACACTGATCCACAGCGACTCGACCGAGGACTCCCGCCCGATCCTGGAGCGTGCCGGGCTGGTCAGGGCGTCGACGACGACCCCGTACACCTGGTACCGCGCGAACTGACCCGCCGTCCCTGTCGATCATCGTGCTCAGTGCGGCAACCTCACGGCAGGGCAAGGTGTCTTACTCACCAGATGGAGCGGCAGCCGGTAAGGCGCTGCCGCGCAAGTCCGGGAGAGTGGATGATCCACCAACGAGCCCGCGCGGGGATCGCGGGCCTGGTCGCCGTGGCGACCGCGAGCACAGCCGTGCTCACCAGCTCCGCCGTCGCGGCATCGGCACAGTCACCGGCGCGGCCGGCGCACCCGGGAGGGCCGACGACCGTCACGCTGGTCACCGGTGACGTGGTCACGCTCGGCGGGCAACAGGGGGTGCGCATCACCGCCGCGCCCGGCCGGGAGCACATCGGGTTCCGTACCCACACCGATCCACAGGGGGACACCCACGTCGTGCCGGCGGACGCGCTCACCGCGGTGTCCGCGGGTCGGGTCGACCCGAGGCTGTTCGACGTGAGCGAGCTGGCCCGCGCCGGCTACGGCGACGCCGACCGGGCGGACTTACCGCTGATCGTCGACTACCCCGGCGCGACCCCGAGGACCGCGGGCACCAGGACGGTACGCGAGCTGCCGAGCATGAGCGCGGCCGTGCTGCGCGCGGACAAGGACTCGCGGTTCTGGGCCGCGGCCGGGACCTCGGCCAACAAGATCTGGCTTGACGGCAAGGTACGCGCGAACCTCGACCGGAGCGTGGCCCAGATCGGCGCGCCCGAGGCGTGGGAGGCCGGCCACACCGGCAAGGGCACCACGGTGGCGGTGCTGGACACCGGCATCGACGCCACCCACCCCGACCTGTCCGACGCGGTCGCCGATGCCAAGGACTTCACCGAGAGCGAGAGCGGCGTCGACGACCGGTTCGGGCACGGCACGCACGTCGCGTCCATCATCACCGGCGCGGGGGAGCGGTACCGGGGCGTGGCGCCGGACGCGACGCTGTTGAACGGCAAGGTGCTCGACGACAACGGCGGCGGCTACGAGTCCGGGATCATCGCCGGCATGGAGTGGGCGGCCAACGGCGGCGCCGACGTGATCAACATGAGCCTCGGCGGAGGCCCGACCGACGGCACCGACCCGATGTCCCAGGCGGTGAACCAACTCTCCGCGGATACCGGCGCGCTGTTCGTCATCGCCGCTGGCAACAGCGGCTCCCCGGAGTCGATCGGCAGCCCCGGCTCGGCCGACGCCGCGCTCACCGTCGGCGCGGTCGACCGGGACGACCAGCTCGCCGAGTTCTCCAGCCGCGGCCCGCGCGCGGGGGACGGCGCGATCAAGCCCGACATCACCGCGCCGGGCGTCGGCATCGTGGCCGCCGAGGCGGCCAACGCGGTGATCGGTGAGCCCGTCGAGGACGGCTACATCGCCCTGGACGGCACCTCGATGGCCACCCCGCACGTCGCGGGCGCGGCGGCGATCCTCGCCGGCGTGCACCCCGACTGGACCGGCGACCGGCTGAAGGCCACGCTCATGGCCAGCGCGGCGCCCAACGCGGAGCTGTCGGTGTTCGAGCAGGGCACCGGCCGGGTCGACGTCGCCGCGGCGGTCACCAGCACCGTGTCCGCCGCACCGGCGAGCCTGTCGCTCGGGGTCACCCAGTGGCCCCACGAGGACGACCAGCCGATCGCGAAGACGCTGACCTACACCAACTCCGGCACCGAACCGATCAGCATGAGCCTGGCGACCGACCTGCGCGGACCGGACGGCGCGGCGTCGCCTGCCGGCATGTTCACGCTCTCCGCGAGCGAGCTCACCGTGCCGGCCGGCGGTTCGGCGGAGGTCACGCTCACCACCGACACCCGGGTAGAGGCCGAGAACGGCGTGCACAGCGGCACCGTGGTGGCCACCGCCGGCGACACGGTCGTGCGCACGCCGGTGGCGGTGACCCGGGAGGTCGAGAGCTACGACATCACGCTCACCTTCCTCGACCACAACGGGGCGCCGACGCCCGAGTACAGCTTCCGGTTCGTGGACGTCAACAACCCCAACGGGTACAACGCCTACGACGAGTCGGGCACGGTCGTGGCCAGGGTGCCCAAGGGCGAGTTCTACTTCGACGGCTGGGTGCAGACGCCAACCGGCGGCCGGTCGTGGTTGACCACCGACCTCACCGAGCCGAAGGTGGTCGTGACCGGCCCGGCGGAGTTCGTGTTCGACGCCAGGGACGGCGTGCGGCCGGGGTTCACCGTGGACGACCCGGACGCCAAGGCGGGCCGGGCCCAGCTGTCCTACCTGATGACGACGTCGTGGGGCGAGACCGGCTCCATGTCCTACCTGCCCGGCTTCGACAACCTCTGGGTGCGGCCGTCGCGCTCCGCCGTGCCCGGCGCGTTCGAGTTCTCCGCCGAGGCGAAGCTGGCCGAGCCGGACGGCACCGGGGTGGCACCCGGGTTCCACGCGAGCCCGTACCTGTACAACCTGCGCAGGGCCGTCGACGGCCAGGTGCCGGCCGAGCTGAACTTCCGTGTCACCAACCAGGAACTGGCCAAGGTCAGCTCGACGCACGCGGTCGCCACGCCGGGCACGTTCGGTGTCCGCGAGGACTTCGTCACGATGCCGCTGCCGCACACGCTCACCGAGTACTACACCCCGGACACCGAGTGGTTCGGCAGCTTCTACGAGACCTCGACCAGCTGGACCGACGGTTACCCGCCGCCGGTCGCGCTGGGTGCCACGGACGGCGCGCCGCGGTCCTACCGACTCGGCACGTCCACCAAGGAGCGGTGGAACGTCGGGGTGTTCAGCCCAGGCCTGCCGGCCAACCAGTACAGCTCCGGCGGGGACATCGCCCGGTCCGGCGACAGCCTGGCGATCCAGGTCTCCCTGTTCGGCGACCAGAACCTGTGGCGGACCGGGTACCACGCCGGGGCGGTCGGCGGCACCGAGGTGCTGCGTGACGGCGAGGTGATCGCGCGCAGCGAGTACCCGGGCTACCTGGAGGCCGCGCTGCCGCCGGAGCAGGCCACCTACACCGTGCGGGCCTCGGCGACCCAGCCCGGCCCGCTGTCCACCACGGTCGAGGCCGAGTGGACGTTCGCCTCGGCACACGCCGGGGTGGAGTGGACCCCGGTGCCGGCGCTGGTGGTGCGGTACGCGCCGAACCTCGACGAGCACAACGCCGCACCGGCCGGCCGGAAGTTCCGGTTCCCGGTCAACGTGCAGCGCAACGGCGCCGAGTCGCCGGGGCGGGTCGACCCGCCGACCGTCGAGGTGTCCTTCGACGACGGCAAGACCTGGGGCCCGGCCACGTTGAGCAGGTCCCGTGGCGGGTGGACGGCCGAGGTCGAGCACCCCGGCGACGCGGAGTTCGTGTCGCTGCGCTCGTCGGTGGCCGACGGGGACGGCAACGTCGCCAAGCAGACGGTCATCCACGCGTACGCGCTGACCAGCTGACCGACCGCGACGATGTCCCCGTCCCGGCGGGGACATCGTCGCGCCGGCCTCGTACGATGCCCGCATGTCGACAGAGCGACCGAGTTGGGCACCAGAGGACATCGACCTGGAACGGCCCAACGCCGCTCGGGTCTACGACTACTTACTCGGCGGCATGGCGAACTTCGCCAAGGATCGCGAGTTCGCCGAGCGGCTGACCGACATCGCCCCGGAAGCCGCGAAGATGGCCAGGAGCAACCGGGCGTTCCTGCGCCGCGCGGTGACCCACTGCCTGGACAACGGGATCCGGCAGTTCCTCGACATCGGCTCCGGCATCCCCACCGCGGGCAACGTGCACGAGATCGCCCAGCGGATCGAGCCGTCGGCCAAGGTGGTCTACGTCGACATCGAGCCGGTCGCGGTCACCCACACCGAGCTGATGCTGGCCGACAACGAGAACGCCGACGTCGTGCGGGGCGAGCTGCTCGAGCAGGAGGCGCTGTTCTCCTCCGAGCCGGTGCGCAGGCTGCTGAACTTCGACGAGCCCATCGCCGTGTTGATGGTCTCCGTGCTGCACTTCATCGAGGACGACGCGAAACCGTACGCCGCGGTCGCCCGCTACATCGACGCCGTGGTGCCCGGCAGCTTCCTCGTGATCTCCCACATCGCGGCCGAGGACACCGACGAGCAGTCGAAGGCCCGCCAGCTGTACCAGAAGAACGCCGTGCCGATCGTCGCCCGCACCTCGGAACAGGTCGCGAAGTTCTTCACCGGCATGGACCTGGTGGAGCCCGGCGTCGTCTGGACGCCGCAGTGGCATCCCGAGGTGACCGACGACGTCGTGGATCCGTTCCGGTCCAAGGGCTTTGTCGGCGTCGCCCGCAAACCCTGAGCTGGCTCACCAGGCCACGGGCAGGCGGTACACACCGTAGATGTTCATGTCGTGGCGCAGCGGGACCTCCTCCGGCGCGACCGCGAGCCGCAGCCCGGGGAACCGGCGGAACAGTGACCCGTAGGCGACGCGCATCTCGATGCGGGCCAACTGTTGTCCGATGCACTGGTGCACGCCGTGGCCGAACGCCAGGTGCCCGGCGGCGTGCCGGGTGACGTCCAGGTCCTCCGGGTGGTCGAACCGGGCGGGGTCCCGGTTGACGGCGGGCAGCGAGAGCGCGACGCCGTCCCCTGCCTTGATGATCCGGCCGTCGAGCTCGACGTCGGTGAGCGCGGTGCGGGCCGTGCCGAACTGGATGATCGTGAGGTAGCGCAACAGCTCCTCGACCATGTTGTCCACTGTGGACTCATTGACGAGCGCGGCGGCCAGCTGCTCCGGGTTGCGCAGCAGGGTGAACGTGCCGAGCGAGAGCATGTTCGCGGTGGTCTCGTGGCCCGCGATGAGCAGTACCGCGGCCACGTTGACCAGTTCCTCGTCGGTCAGGTCGCCGCCGGTGATCAGCCCGCTGAGCAGGTCGTCGGCCGGCTCGGCCCGCTTGCGCGCGACCAGGTCGCCAAGGAACGTCATCAGCCCCTCCTGCGCCGCGGCCGCCTCCTCGGCGCTGACGGTCAGGCTGGCGATCGTCGCGCTCCGCTGCTGGAACTCGTCGCGGTCGCCGTAGGGCACGCCGAGCAGCTCGCAGATCACCAGTGAGGGCACCGGCAGCGCGAAGGTGGACACCAGGTCGACCGGCGGGCCGGCCGCCTCGACGGCGTCGAGGTGCTCGTCGACGATCTGGGAGATCCTCGGCTTGAGCTGGTTCATCCTGCGCACGGTGAACTGGCCGGTGAGCAGCCGCCGGTACCGGGTGTGCTCCGGCGGATCCATGATGATGAACATTCCCGGCGGCGCCGGCTTGCCCACGATCGGCTCGGCCGACGGCCGGCGGATCGGCATCCGCCGCAGGTCCGAGCGCGCGCTGAACCGGGCGTCGGCCAGCACTGCGCGGGCGAGCGCGTGCCCGGTCACCAACCAGCCGACGTGCCCGTCCGGGTAGGTGAGGGGGTGTAGCGCGTCCTGCTCGCGCAACCGGGTGAGCTCGGCCGGCGGGTCGAACGGGTTGGGCCGCTCCCTTGGCAGGGTCACGGGGGTTTCGGTCATCTTCGCTCCTCCCAGACAAAACTGACAGTGCACAGTCAAACAGGAGAAGGTGTAAAATTACAAGCGATAGAAAAAACATGTCGTTGTAAGATCGTCCGATGACGGACGGGTTGCGGGAGCGGAAGAAGGCGCGCACACGGCAGGCGCTGTTCGACGCGGCGATGCGGCTGTTCACCGAACAGGGCTACGAGCAGACCACGGTCGCGGAGATCGCGGCGGCGGCGGACGTGTCGACCAAGACGTTGTTCAACTACTTCCCGAGCAAGGACGACATGGTCTTCGCGCTGCGCACGCAGCGGATGAACCTGGTTACGCGGGTGATCGAGGAACGCGGCCAGCACGACCGGCCGGCCGACCTGCTGGCCAGCATCGGCGAGCGGCTGCTCGCCTCGGCCCTCACCGGGGCCGACGGCCAGGAACTGCCGTTCACCCCGGTGCCGGTGCGCCTGGTGATGACGGTGCCGGAGCTGCAGGCCAAGGCGCTGCTGTTGCTGTTCGACGCCCAGCGTCAGTGGTCGCAGGCGCTGACCAGGGCCTACCCGGACGAGTTGGACCCGCTGGCCGCGGCCGCCGCGGTCGGCGCGCTGATCGGTACCCTGCAGATGACCGCACTGGTCAGCTTCGAACGCGGCGACTCGCCGGAGGAGATCGTGGCGAACATGCGCTCCGCCATGGACATCGCACTGCACGGCGTGCGCCACCTCGACCACGGCGCACCCGCTCACCGGTGATGGCAGAGCCATCAGCAGAAGACGTCTTTGGCCCCGCGGTGATCTTCACCGCCCTGATGGAGGCAGGCGTCAGTTTTACCTTCGTCGGCTTTATCACGCACTACGCGTGTGAGCTGTATGACCAGCAGCATCCCGGGGAGCCATCCGGTGAGGGCAACGAACCGCGGTCCCACGCCGAGAACAGGAACCGCCTGGCTCATGCGCTGCGCAAACTCGGCGCGGCAGGGCAAACCGAGAACGGGACTACGGAGTTGTTCACCGGCGACGGCTCGGCGCTTGCCGACCGCCATCAGTTGTTCCAGACACCACACGGTGTCATCCGCACATCTGTCCGCACGCCCACCGCCGATGAGGAAATTGCTGGCATGGACACGTTCACCGCCGGTATCCGGATCAACATCACCGTCCCTACATCGAGGCTGAGGTCCTACGTCGAGACCGGAAAGTTCCCGGGATTGGTTGGCGTGTTGGAGATCGTCGAACTGTTCGACGCAGGCAGGGCCGGTGGGGACCACCAGCGTCACGGGTGATCAACTTGACAACTGGGTGTCAGACAAGATGTTCCGCATGTCCTCACCCGGCTATTCCCCTCGGCGCAGCCGCCGCTCGGCGTCGGCGAGTTCGGCGGCGATCAGGTCGACGCCGGCCGGCCGGATGCTGGCGATGGTGCCCTCCGCCGTGGCGTCGAGCTGGGTGAGCCAGCGGCCGGTCACCGTGTCCAGGAAGTTGACCGGCCGCCGGCAGCGCCGCCGGCTGCCGAGGTTGCCGGCCCGGCAGGCCGCGTACAGGCTGCCGCCGCCGGTGCGCGGTTGAGCCAGCACGGCGTTGATGGCCAGCACGTCCGGGTTCTCCAGGGTGCCGAACCCGCCGAAGCCGTCCCCCTCCGGCTCGCTCGCCGCCAGGAAGTCCTGGTACGGCGTGCTGACCGGCCCCCCGGCCGCCGGGGCGACCGGGGGCAGCTGGTCGAGGAACCTGCCGGCGAACTCACCCGGGGCGAACGTGGCCAGCACGATGGCGTCGGTCTCGTAGTTGCGGACCACGAGCACCGCCTCCTGGTAGGCGGCGATCGCGAGCACCCCGTACCGGAACGCCCGGCCGTCGACCGTGGTGGTGATCCAGCCGTAGTACTCCCGGTCCGGGCGGACGAGCACGCCGATCGTGTCGTCCAGGTCCTCGTCGGGCCTGCCCCGGTGCAGCCGGTGGTTCTGCTCGAGCTCCCCGAGCGCGTGCCGGTCGAGCGCGCGCGTGGTGTCCTCGTCGTACCAGGTCGGCGCTCCGGCCAGGACCGGGTGCGGCTCGGCCTGCCGCCAGCGGATCAGCGAGTGCACCGTGGTCAGGTTCAGCGTGAGGCTCTCGGTCAGCACAACCCCTCCCAGGCTGGTCAACGACGGTCACCGATCACGGGCGGGACGAACGGCTGGTCCAGGCCGAACAGTTCCTTGTCGTCGGGTTCGACGCGGTACTTGCGGCGGTGCTCCTGGTCCTCGTCGCCGTTGGCCCGGCCGGCGGCCGGACCCATCGGCATGCCGCCGGGGCCGGTCGCGCCGCGGGCGGCCGGCGAGCCGGCGCCACCACCCGGCTGGCCGGGCACGGCCT
>NZ_BAAGXS010000068.1:0-80828 GCF_054779715.1 Actinophytocola sediminis
CGGACTCGGCGTGCGCGGCCAGCAGCGCGGCCACCCCGCCCGCGCGGCCGGCCGCGAACCCGGCGGTGCCGTCGTCGCTGCCGGGCACCAGGCTCACCGCGCGGACGAACCAGTCGTAGATCTCGGCGTCGTCGAGCAGCACGGCGGTCCTGGCCAGGCCGTAACAGATGCCGCCGGTGCCGAGGAACCCGCCGGGGCCGACCGAGCGCGCCAGGTCGGGGTTCTGCTCCAGGGTGGCCAGCAGCCGGGGCACCGGCCGCAGCGCCCGCGCGGCCAGGTCGAGGTAGCGGGACGTGTCGGTGAGGTCACCGAGTTGGGCGAGGAACAGCGCCACCCCGGTGTAGCCGGTGGCCAGGCCGGCGCCGAGCGGGAGCACCGACCAGTGCTGGTCGTCGACCAGCTCCAGGCCCAGCCAGTTGGCCCGCTCACCGGCCGGGGCCCGGCCGTGCACGGCCCTGGCGACCAGTTCGTCGGCCACCGAGCAGGCCGCGGTCAGCAGCTGGCGGGGTTCCGGCACGGCGGTGGCGATCGGTCGCGGCGGCGCCTGGCCGCTGTGGTGGCGGATCGGACCGGTCCTGGTCGCGAACGTGGCGGTGATCAGCCAGTTCTGGTCGTGCCGGTCGACCTCGTCCAGCCGCGCGAGCTTGGCCAGTACCGACGCCATGCCCGACACCGGGAGCACGTCGGGCAGCCGGTGGCCACCGGCGGTCCAGATGTGCCGGTCACCGACGCGGCCGAAGAAGATCGGCACGTCACCGGCCCACAGGTCGGCGAGCTCGTGGCCGGTCAGGCGCTCCTTGAGCGGATCGCCGGCCGCGTCGGCCCAGAGCAGCTCGAACACCGGGTCGCGGTCGAGGCCGTCGCGCAGCACGTCCGGGTGGGTGGACTCGTCCAGCAGGGTCGCGTAGAGCGTGGTCGGGCGCACCACGACGCGGATCTGGTCGCCCGCCGCGGCCGCCACCAGCCGCATCAGCTCGTCGCGGTGGGCGAGGATCGCGTCGTAGCCGTCGTGGAAGCCGGTCAGCAGCGCGGCCAGGTAGCCGGCCGGGTCGACCGGCGCGTCCCCCAGCCGGGGCTGGTTGTCGTGGCCGAGGAACTCCGCCGGGGCGCGCACGACGCGCATGCCGTCGGTGCCGGTGTCGTCCCAGCCGAGCACCGCGAACGGGAACAGCGCGCCCCGGTCGCCGCCAAGGCCGGAGATGTCCAGCGAGCCGTGCTCGCCGACCAGCAGCAGCGGCAGCAGGGCGGTGCGGCACACCGACTCCGACAGCGCGCGGGACGCCGGGTCGTCGCCGGTCGCGCTGACCGGCACGAGCGTGGGGTGGAACAGCGTCTCCACGTCCACCAGCACCGGCTGGTCACCGGCGGCGATCAGGTTCTCGCAGTGGATGTCGGTGCCGTCCAGGGCGTAGAGCAGCGCGAGCAGCGCGCCCTGCCGGCGGTAGAACCGGTCCACCTCGCTGACCTCGGTACATGGCCGGGGGGCGATGTGCTCGGCCCAGCCGTAGCCGTCGCGCGGCAGGGTGGCCGGGGTGCGCAGGTCCAGTCCGGGCAGCCGGCTGTTGAGCCACCGGACCAGCCCGCCGAAGCGCTGTTGCAGCGCCTGGCCGCGCGGCTTGTACACCACCGCGGCGTCGGCGAAGCGCAGGATCGCGACCATCCGGCCGCCCTGGTGGGAGTCCCCGTGCCCGAGCTCGATCCGGTGCAGGACACCGGGATCGGTGCCGTCGAGGAGCTGGTCGACGACCGTGGCGCGGTCGGCGGCGAACCGGTCGACCAGCTCGGCGTAGGCCGCGACCAGGTGCTCGCAGGCCTGGCCGAGCAGGCGGGCGAGCACCGGGTACTCGGCCAGCAGCGCCGCGAGCCCGTCGGCGGTGGCCAGGTTCTGCGCGAACTCGGCGAACCGTTCGCCCGCAGTGGCCCGGGTGAGGTCGCCGCGCACCCTGGCGACGTTCAGCTCCAGGACCAGCGTGCGCGCGGCGAGCCTGGTCAGCCGCAGGCCAAGCCACCGGCCGAAGTCCTCGGCCAGGGTCGCCGGCTCGAACCGGCCGGCCTCGGCGGCGGGGGTGATCCGCTTGACGACCTCGGCGACCGCCGAGGTGGTGAACAGGCCGAGCGCGGCGGCGAACTGCTCCTGCCAGGCGCCGGTGTCCTCGGCCGCCACCGGCGCCCCGGTGAGCGCGCGCCGCACGAACGTCGCCCATGCCGGAGTCGGGGTGCGGGCGGCGAGCGCGGCCGGGTGCTCGGTGAGCAGGGTCAGCATCGCCTGTTCGTCCAGGCCGGCGGCGGCCAGCCGGGTGGCGAACCGCCCATCGGCGTGCAGATCGGTGGCCGCCGCCCAGCGGGCTAATCGCCGGCCGGCGGCCTGGACGGTGGTCGGATCCGGGTCCCCGACGGCCGGCAGCCGCTCAGCAAGGGACAGGCCACGCGCCCACCAGAAGGGTTGACCGGTCGCCGCGCCAAACGCGGGCTGGTTGCTCACGACCGCTGACCGTGCCAGCCGGTCGCGCGCGCGTCATGGGGAACCTTCCCCCACATTCCACGCGACCGCCCCCGGGCCGGTCAGGTCCGTTGCACGGCAACGGGAACCTCACCGGAGAGTCGCTCGGTCGCCGTCGCGGTCAGCCGGAGCCTGCCGGCCGCGACCAGACCGACCACCACGACCGCGAAGATCAGGTAGCCGTGGCCGGACACCGTGCGCACCAGGTCCCACGGGTCGTCGCGGTGCCACCACCAGTGCGGCGACAGCACGAACAGGGCCGTCCCGCCCGCGGCCAGCGCCAGCGCGGCCGGCGCCCGCCACCGCCACCACGCCACCCCGGCGGTCACCATGATCGGCACCGCCCACACCCAGTGGTGCGACCAGGACACCGGCGACAGCGGCAGCGCGCCCAGCGCGTTGAGCGCCAACGCCCAGGTGTGCTGGCCATCGGCGAACGCCCGCCGCATCGCGATCACCGTCGCGGCGAACAACGCCGCGGCCAGCACCGCCCACACCACCGTGGACTCGATCCCCAGCCGGGCGAACAGCGCGGTGAACGACTGGTTGGACGCGTGCCGGACCCCACCGATGCGCCCCGAGTCGAACACCGTCGACGTCCAGTACCGCATCGAGTCCTTGCCGGCGAACAGGAAGCCGACCCCGGTGGCCACCACGAACGAGCCCCCGGCGGTCAGCACCGCCCGCCGGTCACCGCGCACCAGGAAGAACAGCACGAACAGCACCGGCGTCAGCTTGACCGCCGCGGCGAGCCCGATCAGCGCCCCTCGCGGCCACCGGGGCGTGCGGACCAGGGCGTCCAGCACGACCAACGCCATCAGCAGCGCGTTGACCTGTCCGAAGTCGACGGTCGCGCGAACCGGCTCGACGGCGAGCGCCACCGCGAGCAACGCCACCGCCACCGGCCAGGGCGGCACATCCAGCGAGCGCAACACCGTGACCAGCACCACGACCAGCGCGCCGACGGTCAGCAACGTGATCGCGGCACTCGCGACCTCGAACGACACCAACGCCAACGGCGCCAACAGCACCGAGGAGATCGGCGGATAGGTGAACGGCAGGTGCCTACCGCCGCGCAACTCCGGCAGCACACCGTAGAGCGGCCCGCCGTCGAGCCATACCCGCGCGCCGATCCGATAGACGTCCAGGTCGATGCGGTAGCCGGTCAGCGCCGGCTTGCCCAACGCCAACAACACACCCAGCCAGGTGAGCACGACCAGGGCCACCCCGGTCGCCACCGCGATTCGTGTTCGCACGGCGACGAGATCTACGGGCGGCGCGGTCGGCGGCGGATAAGGACGACCTTTATCCCGCGCTTATCCGGCGACCGCTAGAACATGAGGCGGGGAGGGACCCACATGCGGATACTTGTGGCCGAGGACGAGCGCCTGCTCGCCGACGCGGTCGCCACCGGCCTGCGGCACTACGGCTTCGCCGTCGACGTGTGCTACGACGGTGACGCGGCCGCCGAACGGGTCGCCGTGCACGCCTACGACGTGGTGATCCTCGACCGCGACCTGCCGAAAGTACACGGCGACGAGGTGTGCCGGCGGATCATCGAGCTGCGCCTGGAGACCCGGGTGCTCATGTTGACCGCCGCGGCGAGCATCCGCGACCGGGTCGATGGTCTCGGACTCGGCGCCGACGACTACCTGACCAAGCCGTTCGCCTTCGCCGAGCTGACCGCCAGGGTGCAGGCGCTGTACCGGCGGGCCCACCGGGCGCTGCCGCCGGTACTCGAGGCCGGCGGGGTGGTACTCGACCACCCCCGGCGCTACGTCGCCCGGGACGGTCAGCCGCTGTCGTTGTCGCCCAAGGAGTTCGCCGTTCTGGAGATCCTCATGCGGGGTGCGGGTACCGTGATCACCCCCGAGGAACTGCTGGAGAAGGCATGGGACGAGCACACGGACCCCTTCACGAACGCGGTCCGCATGGCGGTGATGACCCTGCGGCGCAAGCTGGGCGAGCCACCACTGATCCACACCGTCCCCGGCGCCGGCTATCGTTTCGAAACCTGACCGGTGTCCGGTCGGTGGGCGGCCGGATCGTCCTGCTGTGCCTGCTGACCCTCGGTGTGGGCGTCTTCGTCTTCCAGCTGCTGCAGGACTACTTCCAGCTCCTGTTCGCGTCGTTCCTCGGCATCGAACAGACCTGTTGGGACGACCGGGGCGTCGCCTACTTCTGCGTTCCGTACGAGACGCAGCGGCGGGTGATCGGGGGCCTGCTCCTGCTGGTCGGGCTCCTCCTGGTTGTCCTGGTGTTGCGGCGGTTGGCGCGCTGGGCGCTGCGGCCCGTGTCCACGATGACCAGCGCGGTGCGCCACCTCGGACCGCAGAACCTCGGTCAGCGGGTGCGGTTGGACGGCCCGCAGGACGAGCTGCGCCAGTTGGCCGACGCGCTGGACGACATGCTCGACCGGATGGTCACCGGCTTCGAGGGGCAGCGCCGGTTCGCCTCCAACGCCTCCCACGAGCTGCGCACCCCGCTGGCCGTGCAGCGCACCCTCGTCGAGGTCGCGATGGTGACCGGCAGGGACGACCCCGACCTGAACCGGCTCGCCGAGCAGTTGCTGGTGGTCAACGAACGCAACGAGCGGCTGATCGAGGGCCTGCTGGTACTCGCCGAGAGCGACCGGGGGCTGCCGGGCGTGGTGCCGGTGCGGTTGGACGTCCTGGTGGAGAAGATCATGGACTCCTACGACGAACTGGCCGCCGAACACCAGGTGACCCTGCGCCGGGGGATGGTCGAGCGGACCGTGCAGGCCGACACCGTGCTGCTGGAACGGCTGGTCAGCAACCTGGTGCACAACGCGATCAAGTACAACGAACCGGGCGGCACGGTCGATGTCGTGGTGGCCCGCGAGCCCGCGCTTTCGGTGCACAACACCGGGATTCACGTGCCGGCGGAGTCGGTCGCCGCGCTGTTCGAGCCGTTCCGCCGGCTCACCGCCGAGCGCGTCCACCAACGCGACGGCGCCGGTCTCGGCCTGTCGATCGTGCGGTCGATCTGCGCGGCACACGGCGGAAGCGTGCACGCGCGGCCGGGCGACCATGGCGGCCTGCGCATCGAGATCACCCTGCCGTGACCGGTCGCCGGTGGGTGCCGGTGTACTCGTCCAGCCGGAACAGCATCGCCACGACCATGGCGGGCACCATCAGCACGTGCCCGACGACCATCACGGCACCGCTGGACGCCCAGCCCGCCGCGTAGAGCGGGTACATGAGCAGGAACGGCACGTACATCGCCAGTGCCATCTCGCGCACGGCCGGCCAGCCGCACCCGCGCACCCGCATCCACGCGGCCATGCCGAGGCTCATGTAGGTGGCCATCAACAGGGTCGCCGGCACCAGGTCCTCGGTCACCGAGGTCCAGCCGAGCGCCTCGAACAGCATCTCCGCCGGCATGCCGAGTGCGAACATGCCGACGAACATGGCCACGACCATCTCCAGCAGATGCTGGACGAAGTTCCAGACCGGACCCTTCACCACGATCTTGCGCACGACGACCTCCGGTTTCCCTGCCCGACAACGAGTCCAGATACCACTAGGGGGTATCCTTCGGATTGGAAGATACCATTGGGGGGTATAGGAGGGTCAAGCGCGGATCCGGCCAACCTGGCCGAGGGTCAGCGCCGCGCGTGCCGCTGGGCCACCCTGGCGATGAGCAGTTCGAGCAGCGAGGTCAACACGCCCTTGCTCGAATCCCGCTCCCGCACGTCACACTGCAGGATCGGCACCTCCGGGTCGAGATCGGTCGCCTCCCGGACCTCGTCCACGGTGTAGGACTGCTCGCCGTAGAAGTTGTTCACCGCGACGATGAACGGGATCTGGCGGCGTTCGAAGAAGTCGACCGCAGCGAAACAGCCGTCCAGCCGACGGGTGTCGGCGAGCACCACCGCACCCAGCGCGCCGAGCGCCAGCTCGTCCCACATGAACCAGAACCGCTCCTGGCCGGGAGTCCCGAACAGGTAGAGGATCAACGACTCGTTGACGGTGATCCGGCCGAAGTCCAACGCCACCGTGGTGGTGTTCTTGGTCTCCACGCCCGCCAGGTCGTCCACTCCCCCGCTGACGGTGCTGAGCATCTCCTCGGTGCGCAGCGGCGCGATCTCGCTCACCGAACCCACGAGGGTGGTCTTGCCGACGCCGAACCCGCCGGCGACCAACACCTTCAGCGCAGAGGTCCCCAGCGTCGCCTGGGCGGCGGGATCAAAGCCTGCGGATGCCATCGAGTACCGCCTGCAGGATGTTCATGTCTGGGGTCTCCGTGTTCAATGACGAGGGGGGCGAGCTGAAAAGCAGATATCCTTGTTCGATCAGGTCGGCCACCAGAATCTTGATGACCGTGATCGGCAGCCTGAGCTTGGCACTGATCTCCGCGATCGAGAGCGGATAGTGACAAAGCCGCATGATGTCGGTGTATTCGGGATCCATCGACGTGTTCTCATAAGCTGCGGTGACCACCAGGGTTATCAGGTTGAGGTCGAGCCGAGCCGAGTGGGTGCGACCACGCGTCACGGTGTACGGACGTACCAGCGGACCGGCCTCGTCGTCGTACCAGGAATCCCGACCGTGCTTCATGTTTTCCTGATTCACATGTTGACCCCAGGAACGCGCGGCAGCGCGACAAGATACTTGCCGACCTTCTTGACCATCACGTTCATCTCATAGGCGATCATGCCGATGTCGGCGTCGGCGGAGGTCACCAGCGCGAGGCACGCACCATTGCCCGCCGAGGTCACCACCATGAACACCTGGTCGAGTTCGACGACGGTCTGCCGGACCTGCCCGCCGTTGAAATGCCGGCCAACACCCCTGGCCAGGCTCTGGAACGCGGACGCCATCGCCGAAAGGTGTTCGCTGTCCTCCCGGTTCAGGCTGCGGGACCGGCCGACACACAGACCATCGGTCGACAGCACCACCGCGTGCTGGGCACCGACCGCCCGCAGGACCAGATCGTCGAGCAACCAGTTCAGATCGCTCGGGTTGGACTCCTCCATGGCTCCCCTGTCTTGCTGCTGGACAAACTCGGGTGGACGGCGGCTCACTCGGCCGCGCGCCCTTCGCGGGTACCGCGTTGGAAGGCCGACATCCGGTCCCGCGCCTGCTCGGCGGAGGCCGCCGAATCGTCCTGGCCGGACTCGGTCAGCTCGGCCGGGACCTCCGCCTCGCCGGTCAGCTGCGGCGCGAGGTTGGCCTGGCGGCGCCTGCGCGGCAGCGGCGGCCGGTTGTCCTCGACGTGGTGGTTCTGGTCGGCGCCGGCGGTGGGCGCGGGTGTGGGCGCGGGTGTGGGCGCTGCGGTGTTCGGACCCGACCGGCCCCGCATCCGGCCGATGCCGTTGGTCAGCGGCCGCGCTGGACCGCTGACCCCGGTCACGTCCGCGACCGCCCACCGGATCGTCTGCTCGGCGATGTCCTCCGGCGGGGCGAGATCGTTGGGGAACGCCGGGCGGGCCTGGACCGGCGGCTCCGGCGGCGGTTCCGGGATCGACTGGGCGGGCATCGGTGCCGGCCGCTGCTCGGGCACGGGCAGCGGGCTGGCGTCCGGTGGCTGGTAGCGCGGCAGCTCGGGGCGGAACTCGCCGGTCCGGCCGGTTCCGTTCTGCCCCATGCCGTGGTCGGCGTGTTGCTGGGCCGTTCTCGGCGACCTGGCCGGTGGCATGGTCGGTGGCGTGCGCTCGCCCTGCTCGGCCGCGATCAGCGCGGAGCGCACCAGCACGATCGCCCGCACGCCACCGTAGGCGGAGTTCACCAGGGTCACGTTGATGCCGTGGCGCGCCGAGAGTTGGGAGACCACGAACAGGCCGAGCCTGGCCTCCTCGGTCAACGCCATCACCCCGAAGTTCGGCGGGTTGCGCAGGAAGAGGTTGATGTCCTCGCGCTCCTCGGCGGGGATGCCGACCCCCTGGTCCTCGACCTCGACCACCACGCCGTTGCCGACCCGGTTGCCGCGCACCTCCACCCTGGCATCCGGTGGGGAGAACGCCGTCGCGTTGTCGACCAGCTCGGCCAACAGGTGGATCAGGTCGGCGACCACCGACCCCAACATCAGGACCTCGGGCAGCTTGCCGGTGTGCACCCGCTTGTAGTGCTCGGTCTCGCCGATGGCGCTGCGCACGATCTCCACCAGCGGCACCGGGTTGCGCCACCGCCGCCCTGGGCGCTCGCCGCCGAGGATGAGCAGGTTCTCGGCGTTGCGGCGGGCGCGGGTGGCCAGGTGGTCGAGCTGGAACAGCGACTCGAGGTGCTCGGGGTCCTCCTGCTCCCGCTCGGCCTTGTCCAACACCTCGAGCTGGCGGCGGACCACGACCTGGCTGCGGTGCGCGATGTTCAGGAACACCGTGCGGAAGCCGTTCTGGATCTCGGCCTCCTGCGCGGCCGCGGCCACGGCGGTGCGCTGCGCCTTGTTGAACGCCTGGGCGACCTCGCCGAGCTCGTCCTCGCCGTAGTCCAGCGGCGGCACCTCCCGCTCGATGTCGATCTGCTCGCCGTTGCGCAGTCGTCGCACGATCGCGGGCAGGCGTTCGTCGGCCAGTTCCAGGGTCTCCGCGCGCAGGTTCTTCATCCGCTGGACCACCCGGTTGGACAGTCTGATCGCGACCAACGTGGCGAAGATGGTGACCAGCAGGAGCACGCCGCCACCGATCAGCGAGTTGACGAACGTGCGCTGGCCGGCGTCGGCGGCGAAACCCTCGGCGTAGCGGTGGTGTTCGGAGTAGATCGCGAGCAGCTCGGTGTTCACCGTGGACGCCGCTTCCTGCCACTGCGCGAGATTCATCGGCAACTCGTCGTCCGATGTGGACTCTCCGGGGCCGCGCAGCAGCAGCGCGCTCTCCTGTTCGACCAACCGCTGCCATGCCGGGCTTTCCGCGAGCGCGGCGTAGCGCTGCCGCAGGTCCTCGGTCAGCACGGGCACCAGACCCTCGACCACCGTGTGGTACCGGCCGATCTGCCGGGAGAACTCCTGGAACCACTCCGGCGACAGGCCCTCGCCGGCGACCGCGCCGATCGCGAGCGCGTGCCCGCGCGACATCGCGTCGGCCACGTCGAACAACGCCGTGGCCGTGGACTCCTCGACCGCGGTCACCGGGTCCGGCGCGGTCGAGGCGAGCCCCTGCAGACCGAGCTTGATGACCTCGGTCAGCGAGTTGTAGTACCCGTAGACGTCCGCGACGGGCGCCTCCCCGGAATCGATGCCCGTCCGCAGTTGCGGCAGCATGCCGAGCAGTTGCTGGAAGGCCTCGTTGCCCTCGGCCAGTGCCTCCGGGTTCAGCTCGGTGAGGTTGGCGGCCAACGCCTCGAGGCCGGCCAGTGCCTCGTCGAGCTCGGCCCGGCGCTGGGCGAGGTCGGGCCCGACGCTGGTGTCGCCGCCGAGGCGCAGCAGGCTCAGCCGCCGCTCCTCCTCGACCCTGGCGGCGAACTGGGTTCCCGGCTCGACGGTGTCCTGCATCGTCGTGGCCCAGTTCTGGGCCTGGTAGCCGTCGTAGACGAGGTAGCCGGAGGCACCGACGCCGATGATCAGCAACGCCGCACTGGGGATGAGCACGATGGCGAGCATCCGCAGCCTGATGCTCCGCACCCTCCGCCCCCTGCCACTGGCAAGCCTCACAACAACCCCGACTCCCTCACAGGTCAATGCGGATCAGACCAGCCCCGGCCCGGTGCTGATCATCGCCGGCACCATAGTGGATTTCCCGGCCACCGTGAACAGGACGATCACTATTCGTGACAAAAAAACCAGGCGGACCGTCCACTAGCGACAGAAAATGATTGTTACCAGAAGCTCTTCACCGGCGATTGAGGAACCCCGATCAGCGGCTATCCAACGCCGATCCTCGAGTACTACTGTGCCGGGCTGAGTTCTTCCGGGATATCGATCGAGCCAGTGACCAGAACGGGAGTTTCCGTGACACAGTTCGACTACGTCATCGTCGGCGCCGGGCCTGCGGGGTGCGTGTTGGCCAACCGCCTCTCCGCCGACCCGGACGTCAGGGTGCTGTTGGTCGAGGCAGGCGACCAGGACACCAACCCGCTGATCGCCATGCCGCGTGGATTCGGCGAACTGCTCGGCGACCCGAACACCGCCTGGCACTACCCCACTCGGCCATTCGGCCCAGCACAACAGGTCGAGTACTGGGTACGGGGCAAAACCCTCGGCGGGTCGAGCGCGGTCAACGGCATGGTCTACAACCGGGGGCAACGCGCGGACTACGACGCGCTGGCGGAACTGGGCAATCCCGGCTGGGGCTGGGACGAGATGCTGTCGGTGTTCCGGCGGATCGAGGACAACGACCTCGGCGCCACCGACAACCGGGGTGCCGGCGGCCCGCTGCGGGTCTCGACCGCCACCGGCGGCGACCCCCTGCTCGACGACGTGCTCACCGCCGGCACCGAACTCGGCTGGCGACAGATGCGGGACCTCAACGAGACCGACGACGAGCGCATCGGCTACGCCACCGCGACCATCCGCGACGGCAAACGGGTCAGTGCGGCGAACGCGTTCCTGCACCCGGTGTCCGACCGGGCCAACCTGACCGTCGCGCCGCGCACGATCGTCGATCGAGTGGTGCTCGAGGACGGCCGGGCCGTCGGCGTGCGCGGCCGGCGGGACGGCCAGGCCGTCGAGTACCGCGCGACGCGCGAGGTGCTGCTGTCGGCCGGCAGCATCGCCACGCCCAGGATCCTCCAGCTGTCCGGCATCGGCCCGGCGAGCACGCTGCGCGACGCCGGGGTGGACGTGGTCGTGGACAGCCAGCACGTCGGCGCCCGGCTGCGCGAGCACCGCGTGTTCACCATGCAGTTCCGGCTCACCGAGGACATCGGCTACAACCGGCTGCTGAGCACGCCGGAGGGCCAGCAGTCGGCCGCCGAGGAGTACGCCGAGACCGGGGGCGGACCCCTTGGCGTGCCGTCGTTCGACGTCGTCGGGTTCTTCAAGACCCGCCCGGAGCTCGACCGGCCGGACGCCCAGTTCCAGATCGCGCCGTTCTCGGTGCTGCCACCGGAACCGGGCGGGGCCATGCAGATCGAGCGGGAGCCGGGCATGATCTGCGTCGGCTACATCCTGCGGCCAGACAGCGAGGGCCGGGTGGCGATCACATCGGCGGATCCGGACGCGCCGCTGGACATCGACCCCAACTACTACGCGACCGACCACGACCGTAGTACCGCGGTGGACATTTTCCGCGGCCTGCGCAGGCTGTTCGCCACCGGACCGCTCGGTAAGCGGATCGACCACGAGACACTGCCGGGCAACGGCGTGCAGACCGACCAGGAGATCATCGACGCCGGGCTGACGATGGGCGGTTGCGGTTACCACGCCATCGGAACCTGTGCCATGGGCCCGAACGACGACGACGTGGTCGACGCCCGGCTGCGCGTGCGCGGGGTGCGCGCGCTGCGGGTGGTCGACGCGTCGGTGCTGCCGATCATGGTGTCGGGCAACCTCAACGGCCCGGTCTCGGCCATCGGCTGGCGCGCGGCCGACCTGATTCTCGACGAGGCGTGACGCGCCGGTGGCCGCCCCGGATCACCGGTGGCGGCCGCCGGACGCGCTCACCACACCAACGGCAGGTTCTCCAGCGAGCAGACCGCGCCGCCGTCCATCTCCAGCTCGACCCCCGCCGGCATCGAGTAGTCCTGAATGGACTGATGCCAGTCACGCAGGGCCGAGGTCAGGCCCTGGGTGGCGATCCTGGCGCCGAGACAGCGGTGCGCGCCGAACCCGAACGCGAGGTGGCTCGCGCTGTTGGACCGGTCGAAGTCGGCCGTCGCCGGATCCGGATAGTGGTGCGGGTCGCGGCCGGCGAGCGACAGGTTGAACAGCGCCCGCTCGCCCGCGCGGATCCGCACCCCCGCGACCTCGACGTCCTGGATCGCGGTGCGGGCGATGCTGACCACCGAGTGCAGCCGCAACAGTTCCTCGGCCGCCCGGCCGGCGACCTCGGGGTCGGCCAGCCGGCGCTGGTGCTCGGGATGCCCCGCGAGATAACGGAAACTGAAGCTGATGGAGTTGGTCAGCGTGTCCAGGCTGGCCATGCCCATCAGGAACGCCAGGTCGAGCGCCTGCTCGCGGGTCAGCGGCCGGCCGTCGACCTCGGCGGTGGACAGCAGGTCGAGCAGCCCTGTGCCATCGCCGCGGCGCGCACCCGTGGTGTACTCGGAGATCGCACGGTCCACATAGGACATGAAGTCCCTGGTCGCGGCGGCCCGCCGCGCCGGGTCGGTGTCCTGCAGGAGGTCGGCCGCCCAGCGCGCACAGGCCAGTGTCTCCTCCGCCGGCACGGCGAACAACGCGGCGAACAACGCGTTCTGCAGCGGCCGGGCGAAGTCGAGGACCAGATCGCACTCGCCGGCCGGCGCGAGGCGCTCGACCAGCCGCGCGGACTCCCGGTCGAGCGCGGTCGCGATCGTGACACCCGCCTGGCCGTTCAGGCAGCGCGCCAGCAGCGCCCGGTACCGGCCGTGCTCGGGCGGGTCCAACTCGACCGGCATCAGCGGCCGGGGCCAGCCTGCGGGCGGGATCGAGGTCTCCCTGCTGGAGAACGCCTCGGTGTCGCGCAGCAGCGCGCGGATGTCCGCATAGCGGGTGAGCACCCAGAAACCGCCGAGCTCCGGGGTCCAGAACACCCGCTCGTCGCGGAACCGGTCGAACGCGGTGAAGGGGTCCACCCGCACCGCGGGATCGGCGTGGTGGTCGAACTCCCGGACCGGGGCGCCGAGGTCGGCTGGTGTCGTGCTCATGGTGCGGGTACTCCGTTTCGGCCGGCGGGTGGGGACAGCGCGCTCAGCACGCGCATATCGTCGCGCGCGTACACCCCGACCGACCACTCGGCGAGGCGGACGACGCCGACGGCCGGCAGGAAGTTCTCCGCGACCAACGGGGCGAGCCGGTCGCGCACGGCCGCGATCCGGCTCGCGAGCTCGGCGCGCACCCAGTCCTCGGACACGCCGTACATCAGGACGTTGTTCTCGCCGCTCGCCCGTTCGCGGTCGATGGTGACCAGGTCGTTGGCCAGCCTGGTCGCCACGCCGGCGTCGGTGAGCGCGGGGACCAACAGGTCCAGCCGCGCGGGCAGCTCCCGGCCGCCGTAGGCGATCCAGCGCGGCAGGTGCACCTGGGCGACCGCGCTGCTGTCGGCATGGTCGAGGTACTCCCCGACATCCGATGGCGGCGCGCCGCCGCGTGCCCGGGTGTCGGCGACGACCCAGTCGTACCGGTGACCGCGCAGGCAGGAGGCGAAGATCCGCTCCCACAACGACGACAGCGCCGGATAGCCGGGCTGGCTGGCCAGTTCCGGTTGCAGGGTGGACAAACAGGCCAACAGCGGGTTGCCGGTGTCGGGTTCTCCGGTGCGCACCACGGACTCGCAGCGCCCGACGAACTCGTCGAGCTCGTCGAGGCCGGTGATCTCCCGCTCGATGTGGTCGTCGAGGGCGTAGGCCCAGGTGGCGATCCGGCCGGGCAGGCGCAACTGGTCGGCCGGCACCCACGGGCTGATCACCGCCTCACCGAAGGCGATGCCGGTCAGCGGCAGGTAGTCATAGCCCGGCAGGTGCGTGCCGGTCCACCGGTGCAGGTCGGCGAGCACGGCCGAGGCGGCCAGCACGATCGGCACGCACTGGCCGGCCGGGGGGAACCGGTCAGGCATGGTCGCCTCGCCCACTGAGCACGTACGCGGCGAGCACCGCCGCGCGGACCACCGCCGGTGGGGTGTAAAGCCCTTTGCCGATCCAGAGTTCGGCGTGGTCGCGGGCCGCGAGGTGCTCGCGCAGGTAGGCGTTGGCCCGGCGGTAGCTCTCGGGCGGCACCGGGCCGAGGTGGGGTGCGAGCGCGTCCAACGCGAGCACGGCGTGCGCGGTCTCCTCCGGCAGCCCGCCGGCCATCCCCCAGGAGCCGTCCGCGTGCTGGCCGGCCAGCAACCAGTGCCAGGTCCCGGCGAGCGTGTCCGCCGCGACGGTGCCGGCCAGCCCGAAGACCGCCTGCGCGGTGGCGTAGTAGACCGACAGGTGCCACTTGTCGATCCACCACGCGGATTCCCGCCGTGAGTCGAGCAGGAACCGCTGTGCCTTGGTGATCTGCGGTCCGAACCGGTGGGCCTGTTGGCCAAGCGCCTCCAGGACGCGACCGTTCGCGCTCACCGGCGCGCCCCGCTCGTGGGCGAAGCCGACGAAGTGGTCGTCGGTCTCGAAGGACAGCAACGAGTCCAGCAGCGCGGTCGGGTCGTAACCGAAGGCGTGCAGCAGGTTCGCGACCATGGCGGTGTCGTCGGAGTCGGGCACCGGGAACTCCTCGCTGACCCCGATCGGCTCGGCCGGCCCGGCCAGCTTCGCCAGCCGCTCGACCTGGGCGCGCGCGCCGGGGGCGACCAGGTTGGCCCGGCCGAGCAGGTAGATCACCCAGGACGGCTCGAACACGTTGATCGGGTAGATCTCCGGCATCCCACCGTCCTCGGTGGACCTGGCCGCCTCGGTCAGGTAGTCGAGCGCGGCCTGGCCGTTGGTCACCGCCCACAACGCGCCGGTCGCCGGCGGGTTGTTGGCCATCGACCCGTTGGCGGCGGAGAACCTGGCCATCTCCGGTAAGGCGACCAGCTCGCCGAGTGCCTCCAGGGAGTACAGCAGCCCGGTCGGCTCGCCGGCCAACGCGCCCGGCGGCACCCTGGACAGCTTGTCTTCGCGCAGCCGCACCAGGTCCGCGAGCGAGTCGCCAGCCAGCAGGCCTGCCAGTTGGGCCTGCTCGACCAGATGCGGGGCCACCACCTCGAACCCGATCGGCTCGCCGACCGCGCCGCGCCAGTCCGACGCGTGCGCGCGCAGGTAGTCCGCCCCTGCGCGCACCGCCGCGCATGCCCAGGACGACGGCACCTCGGCCAGCGCCAGCACGGCGGCCACTGTGGACACCAGCCGGTCATAGGGGTTGGGCACCGTGCCACCCCACGAGCCGTCCGCGTGCTGATGGGTCCGCAGCCACTCCCGCGCCCGAGGGAACACCGGTTGGCCACTGTCGGTCACCAGTCTGGCCGCCCACGCGGTGGCGTAGGCCATGGCCGCAACCGGCCGGGTGCCCAACCCGTCGACGATCCGGTCCGCCTGGTCGATCGTGCTCGGCATCGTGCCCTCTCGGTTCGGTGACACATCGGGACCACGGCGTTCGCCGAGGCGCGCCGCGCGGTGGGCAGGAAACCGGTGAGCTGGTCAGTGGTCGCGATCTCAGTGGTCGCGATCGACAACGAGACCGGCGAGCACGTCGAGCTCCGCGACCGCGCTCGGGTCGAGGCCGGCATCGCGCAGGCTGGACAACGCCAGCTCCAGGTGCTCGCGCGCCTGGTCGGTCGCCCACGCCCGCCCGCCGGCCACCTCGATCAGCTCCGCGGCCCGTGCCAGCTCCTCGGGGGACAGCGCGCCGTCGCGGCGATAGAGCGCGGCCAGTTCGCTCGCCTGGGACGTGTCCGCGGTCAGGGTCGCCACCACCGGCAGGGACTTCTTGCGGTTGGCCAGGTCCGAGTACACCGGCTTGCCCGTCATGCCCGGATCTCCCCAGATACCAAGCAGATCGTCGACGAACTGGAACGCCAGCCCGAGGTGCTGGCCGAAGCCGCGCAGCCGCGCCACCTGGTCCTGGTCACCGCCACCGAAGATCGCGCCGAGACCGCAGGCGCCGCCAAGCAGCGAGCCGGTCTTGCCGGCGGCCATCCGCACGCATTCCGGCAACCCGACATCCTGGCGGTTCTCGAACAGGATGTCCGCGCTCTGCCCGTCGACCAGTTCGTAGACGACCGAGGAGAGCAGGCGTAACTCGGTGCCGGCGGCCGATCCGCCCGCGCGGGCGAGCACGTCGAAGGCCAGCGTCAACAACGCGTCCCCGGCCAGGATCGCCGCGCTGGCACCGAAGACCGACCAACTGGTCGGCCGGTGCCTGCGGGTGAGATCACGGTCCATCACGTCGTCGTGCAGCAACGTGAAGTTGTGTACGAGTTCGGCCGCGCAGGCCGCCGGCACCGCCGACTCCGCATCGCCGCCCACCGCTCGCGCGGCCAGCAGGACCAGCGCCGGGCGCAGCGACTTTCCTTCTTTGACAACGGTTTCGACCGGTCTGCCATGAACGTCCGACCAGCCGAAATGGTACTCGGCGACGCGTCGGACCAATACCGGTAATCGTCCGATCGCCAGCCGCATGGCCGGTTGGACCAGCTCTCTGCTCCACTCCAGAACGTCGGTACCCGAACGATCATCGACGATCTCGAATGGCGCCATGTGTGGCTGACTCCAACCTGTCGGAAGTAGTGCTGTGCCGCTCGCGAGAATGCCCAAATCCTTGGTACACCATCAAGTGGCGAGTCCGAAACCAACAGATGGCCCAGTGGGAAACGATCCACCAACCGCCCTGGTGACCTACAGTGAGCAGGCACACAGGGTGATCATCCGGACACTCGGTGAGCCGGCTCTTGTTCTGGCTGAAGACTGGCTGGTTACCACTCGCGGTCCAGTGGATTTGGTCGGTTCCTACAACCAGAGCCGCGTACTCTGCGGTGTTGGCGACATGGCGCAACTCGCCGATAGCCGGAAGTGTGCTCACTGCCGGAGCGGCCATGTCGTTGCGGTGTTCCCCGTCGTCTACCAGAAGGGGCTCGGTCGGTGTTCGGTCGTGTCGCCATCGTCAACCGTGGTGAAGCCGCATCGCGGCTCATCCATGCCGTCCGAGAGATCGCCGCGGAGACCGGGGCGCGGATCGAGACCGTCGCCCTGCACACCGACGTCGACCGCACCGCGACCTTCGTCCGCGAGGCCGACGTCGCCTACGACCTCGGTCCCGCCTCCGCGCGCCCCTACCTCGACCTGAAGGTGCTGGAGCAGGCGCTGGTGGAGACCAGGGCCGACGCCGCGTGGGTCGGCTGGGGCTTCGTGGCCGAGGACCCCGCCTTCGCCGAACTGTGCGAGAAGGTGGGCGTCACCTTCGTCGGCCCGTCCGCCGACGCCATGCGCAAGCTCGGCGACAAGATCGGCGCGAAGCTGATCGCCGAGGAGGTCGGCGTGCCGGTCGCGCCGTGGAGCCGGGGCGCGGTCGAGACGCTCGAGGCCGCGACGCTGGCCGCGGCCGAGATCGGCTACCCGCTGATGCTCAAGGCCACCGCCGGCGGTGGCGGTCGCGGCATCCGGGTGATCACCAGCGAGGCCGAGCTCGCCGACGCCTACGAGCGCACCAGCCAGGAGGCCGCGCGCGCCTTCGGCAGCGGGGTGGTGTTCCTGGAGCGCCTGGTCACCGGCGCCCGGCACGTCGAGGTCCAGGTGATCGCCGACGGCGCGGGCACCGCGTGGGCACTGGGCGTGCGCGACTGCTCGATCCAGCGGCGCAACCAGAAGGTCATCGAGGAGTCCGCCTCACCGGTGCTCAGCCAGGCACAGGCCGCCGAGCTCAAGGCGTCGGCCGAGCGGCTGGCGCTGGCGGTCGGCTACCGGGGCGCGGCGACCGTCGAGTTCCTCTACCACCCCGGCGACCAGGTGTTCGCCTTCCTCGAGGTCAACACCCGGCTGCAGGTCGAGCACCCGATCACCGAGTCCACCACCGGGTTCGACCTGGTCAAGGCCCAGCTGCGGGTGGCGGCCGGCGAGCGGCTGGAGGGCACGCCGCCGGCTGAGCGCGGGCACGCCATCGAGGCCAGGCTCAACGCCGAGGACCCCGACCGCGACTTCGCACCATCCCCCGGCCGGATCGCGCTGCTCGACCTGCCGGCCGGGCCGGGCATCCGGGTGGACACCGGCGTCAGCGAGGGCGACACCATCCCCGCCGACTTCGACTCGATGATCGCGAAGATCATCGCCTACGGCCGCGACCGCGACGAGGCCCTCGGCCGGCTGCGCCGGGCGATGGCCGAGACCAGGGTGCTCATCGAGGGCGGCGCGACCAACAAGAGCTTCGTGCTCGACCTGCTCGACCAGCCGGAGGTGATCGACGCCAGCGCGGACACCGGCTGGATCGACCGCGTCCGCGGCGAGGGCAGGCTGGTCTCCCACCGGCACTCGGCCGTCGCGCTCGCGGCGGCGGCCATCGACGCCTACGAGGAGGAGGAGCGCGGGGAGCGGCAGCGGTTGCTGTCGACCGCGTTCGGTGGGCGCCCCCAGGTGCAGCACGAGAGCGGCCAGCCGCTGGACCTCAAGCTGCGCGGCGCCGCGTACCGCGTACGGGTCGCGCGGGTCGGCGCGCACCGCTTCCGCGTCGGCCTCGAAGCCGGCGAGGACAGCCGCACCGCCGACGTCGAGCTCGACCGGGTCGACCGGCACACCGGGCAGATCGTGGTCAACGGCACCCGGTTCCGGCTGCTCACCGGCACCCACGGGCCGATCCACCTGGTCGAGGTGAACGGGGTGACCCACCGGGTCAGCCGGGACGAGGGTGGCGTCGTGCGCTCACCCGCGCCCGCGCTGGTGGTCGCCACCCCGCTGGCGGTCGGCGCCGAGGTCGACGCCGGCGCGCCGGTGCTGGTGCTGGAGAGCATGAAGATGGAGACGGTGCTGCGCGCGCCGTTCCGGGCGCGGCTCAAGGAATGCGTGGTGGCCGTCGGCAGCCAGGTGGAGACCGGCGCGCCGCTGCTGCGACTGGAACCGCTGGCCGACGACGAGGACACCGAGGACACCGCGACCGAGTCCGCCGTCGAGCTGGACCTGCCGGCCGCGCCGAGCGCCGCCCCGGCCCCGGAGCGGGCCGCGCGCGGCCTCGAGGACCTGCGCAGCCTGCTGCTCGGCTTCGACGTCGACCCGCACGACGAGCGCCGGGTGCTCGACGACTACCTCGCCGCGCGCGAGGTGGCCGCCGGGGACGGTCACCGGCCGCTGGCCGAGGAGCTCGAACTGGTCGAGGTGTTCGCCAACCTCACCGAGCTGAGCCGCAACCGGCCGCTTGGCGGCGACGGGGACGGCACCGGGCACGTGCACAGCGCCCGCGAGCACTTCCACACCTACCTGCAGAGCCTCGACGTCGAACGGGCCGTGCTGCCGGAGTCCTTCCGCGCGCGGCTGGCCACCGCGCTCGGGCGCTACGGGGTGACCGAGCTGGACCGCTCCCCCGAGCTCGAGGCCGCGGTGTTCCGGATCTTCCTCGCCCAGCAGCGCGCGGCCGTGGACGCCGGCGTGGTGGCCACGTTGCTGCGCGCGTGGCTGCGGGAGCCGCCGCCGGACGACGCGCTGCGCGAGCCGGTCGGGCTCGCGCTCGAGCAGCTGGTGGCCGCGACCCAGGTCCGCTTCCCGGTGGTCGCCGACCTCGCCCGCGGGGTCGTGTTCGCCTGGTTCGGCCAGCCGCTGCTGCGCCGCAACCGCGCCCGGGTCTACGCCAACGTCCGCAAGCACCTGCGCCACCTGGACGCGCACCCGGACGCGCCGGACCGCGCCGAGCGAGTGGCCGAGATGGTGGCCAGCACCGAGCCGCTGGTGCGGCTGCTGGGCCAGCGCCTCGGCCGGGGCGCGCTGGACAACGTGGTCATGCTGGAGGTGCTGACCAGGCGGTACTACGGCAACAAGGGCCTGACCGCCATCCGCACCCACGACATCGCCGACTGCACGTTCGTGGTCGCCGAGCGGGCAGGCTCGTCCCTGGCCACCACCGCGGTCGGCTTCGACGCGCTCGACAGCGCGCTGCGCGGCCTGGCCGACCTGGCCCGTGGCGAGAACATCACCGACGCCGACATCTACCTCGCCTGGGAGAACCAGCCGGAGGACTCCGACGCGATGGCCTCGGCGCTGCACGCGGTCATCGGCGCGCACCCGCTGCCAAGCCAGGTCCGCAGGCTCACCGCCACGGTGGCCGGCAGCGGCGGCGCGGTGATGCACGACCACTTCACCTTCCGCCCGACGACCGCCGGGATGACCGAGGAGCGGCTCATCCGCGGCCTGCACCCCTACATCGCCCAGCGGATGCAGCTGGAGCGGCTGAGCAAGTTCGACCTCACCCGGCTGCCGTCCTCGGACGAGGAGGTCTACCTGTTCCAGTGCGTGGCCAGGGAGAACCCGGCCGACGACCGGCTGGTCGCGTTCGCGCAGGTGCGGGACCTGACCGAGCTGCGCGAGCAGGACGGGCGGCTGGTCGCGTTGCCGACCGCGGAGGACACCCTGGCCACCTGTCTGGACTCCATCCGCCGCGCGCAGGCGCGCCGGCCGTCGAAGAAACGCCTCACCACCAACCGGATCGTCATCTACGTCTGGCCGCCGAGCGACATCACCCGCGCGGAGCTGGCGATGATCGCCGACCGCGTGCTGCCGACGGCCGCGGGTGCCGGCCTGGAGGAGATCCTGTTCATCGCCCGCCAGCGCGACCCGGCGACCGGTGAGCTGACCAAGACCTCCGTGCGGGTCTCGTTCGACGCCACCGGCGGCGCCGAGCTGACCATCGGCGACCTGACGGCCGACCAGGTGGAGCCGGTCGACGACTACCGGCAGAAGGTGCTGCGGGCCAGCAGCCGCAACACCGTCTACCCCTACGAGCTGACCGGCATGCTCGGCGACTTCGTCGAGTACGACCTCGACGACGAGCACGTCCTGGTCCCGGTCGACCGGCCGAAGGGCCGCAACACCGCGGCCATCGTGGCCGGTGTGGTCACCACGCCGACCACCCGGCACCCGCAGGGCGTCACCCGGGTGGTGCTGCTCGGCGACCCGACGATGGCGCTGGGCGCGCTGTCCGAGCCGGAGTGCCGCCGGGTGATCGCCGGGCTGGACCTGGCGGAGCGGCTGCGGGTGCCGCTGGAGTGGTACTCGCTGTCGGCGGGCGCCCGGATCTCCATGGACTCCGGCACGGAGAACATGGACTGGGTGGCCGCGGCGCTCAAGCGGATCGTCAAGTTCACCCAGGACGGCGGCGAGATCAACATCGTGGTCGCCGGCATCAACGTCGGCGCCCAGCCGTACTGGAACGCCGAGGCCACGATGCTCATGCACACCAGGGGAATCCTGGTGATGACGCCGGACTCGGCGATGGTGCTCACCGGCAAGCAGTCGCTGGACTTCTCCGGTGGCGTCTCGGCCGAGGACAACTTCGGCATCGGCGGCTACGACCGGGTGATGGGCCCCAACGGCCAGGCGCAGTACTGGGCGCCGAACCTGCCGGCCGCGCGCAACGTGCTGATGTCCTACTACGACCACACCTATGTCGCCCCTGGCGAGCAGGCGCCGCGGCGGGCGACCACCGCCGACCCGGTCGACCGCGACGTCTCCGACTTCCCGCACTCGCTGGAGGGCAGCGACTTCACCACCGTCGGGCAGATCTTCTCCGCGCAGGCCAACCCCGACCGCAAGAAGCCGTTCGACATCAGGACGGTGATGCGCGCGCTGGCCGACCAGGACCACGAGGTGCTCGAGCGCTGGGCCGGCATGGCCGACGCGGAGACCGCCGTGGTCGCCGACGTGCACCTGGGCGGAATCCCGGTGTGCCTGCTCGGCATCGAGTCGCGCGGGGTGGCCAGGCGTGGGTTCCCGCCCACCGACGGCCCGGACACCTACACCGCCGGCACGCTGTTCCCCCGCTCGTCGAAGAAGGCGGCGCGGGCGATCAACGCGGCCAGCGGCAACCGGCCGCTGGTGGTGCTGGCGAACCTGTCGGGGTTCGACGGCTCCCCGGAGTCGATGCGCGCGCTGCAGCTGGAGTATGGCGCGGAGATCGGCAGGGCGATCGTCAACTTCCGTGGTCCCATCGTGTTCTGCGTGATCTCGCGGTACCACGGCGGCGCGTTCGTGGTGTTCTCCAAGGCGCTGAACCCGAACATGACCGTGCTCGCGCTGGACGGCTCGTTCGCCTCGGTGCTGGGCGGCGCTCCCGCCGCGGCGGTGGTGTTCTCCGGCGACGTGAACGCGCGTACCGCGGCCGATGCCCGGGTGCGGGGCATGGAGGCCAGGGCCAGGGCCGCCGCCGGGGCCGACCGGGCCGCGCTGACCGCGGAGCTCGACGAGCTGCGCGGATCGGTCCGCGCGGAGAAGCTCGGCGAGGTGGCCACCGAGTTCGACCGGGTGCACGACATCCGGCGGGCGGTCGAGGTCGGCTCGGTCGACGAGGTCATCCGGGCGGCGGAACTGCGTCCAAAGATCATCGAGGCCATCGAGTCCCGCCTGGCCTGAGACGGACAAAGCCCTGAATGGGGCATTCGGGACGCTCAACGTCCCCAATGCCCCATTCAGGGCATGACCAGGCGAGTGGGCCGATGGTGCGGCTGCCTCAGCGGCCTACCGCGTAGCCCTGCATGCCGCGGGGGTTCGCCGCCGCTGACAGCAGGCCGGTCTCCGGGTCGCGGGCGACCGCGCAGAGTCTGCCCTCCGACCACGGCTGGCCGACCGTCACGTCGTGTCCTCGGCGGCGCAGCTCGGCGATGGTCCGTTCCCCGAGCCGGCTCTCGACGGTCAGGCCGGCCGGGCGCATGGCGCGGGGGTAGAACGAGCCGGTGAAGCTGTCGGTGTGCCAGTTCGGCGCGTCGATCGCCCCCTGCAGGTCGGGCTGCCCGCGCACCGGCTGCCTGCTGGCCACCGCGAGGAAGAAGTGCAGGCCCCACTGGTCCTGCTGGTCCCCGCCTGGCGTGCCGAACGCCATCACCGGCTCGCCGCCGCGCAGCGCGAGCGACGGGGTCAGCGTGGTCCTCGGCCGCCTGCCCGGGGTCAGCGAGTTGGGCAGGCCCGGCTGGAGCCAGGCCATCTGCAGGCGGGTGCCGAGGGGGAAGCCGAGCGCGGGGATCACCGGGTTGGAGTGCAGCCACCCGCCGCTGGGGGTGGCGGCGACCAGGTTGCCGTGCCGGTCGACCACGTCCAGATGGCAGGTGTCGCCCCGGGTGGCGCCGGTGTCCAGCACGGTCGGCTCGCCCGCGCCGGCGGCTACCGGGAGGTCGGCGGCGGTGCCGAGGGCGTAGTCGCTCAGCCGGGGCTCGCGGCCTCCCGGGCTGCCGGGGCGCATCTCGGTGGCCGCGCGCTCGCCGACCAGCAGCCGGCGGGCGGCGTTGTAGTCCGTCGACAACAGCTCCGCCAGCGGCACCTCGGCGGCGTCGCCGTACCAGGCCTCCCGGTCGGCCATCGCCAGCTTGGTGCCCTCGACCAGCGTGTGCACGTAGTCCGCGCCGCCCGGCTCGGGCAGTGTGTCGGGCAGCAGCGCCAGTTGCTGGAGGAACACCGGGCCCTGGGACCACGGCCCGGCCTTGCACACCGTCCAGCCGTGCCAGTCGTGGCTGACCGGCGGTTCGTAGGTGGCCGTGTAGGCGGCCAGGTCGTCGCCGGTCAGCGTGCCGGCGTGCCGGCGGCCGGAGGTGTCGCGCACCTCCCGGCCGGCGAAGGCGACCAGCTCCTCGGCGATGAACCCCTCCCGCCACGCCCGCCGGGCGGCCTCGATCTGGGCCTCCCGGTCGGCTCCGGCGGCCTCGGCCTCGGCGATCAGCCGCCGCCAGGTGGCCGCGAGCGCCGGGTTGCGCAGCAGCGATCCCGGCGCGGGCGACCGGCCGCCCGGCAGGTAGACCGCCGCCGAGGTCGGCCACTCGGTCTCGAACAGCGCGCGCACGGTCTCGACCGTCTCGCCGATCCGCTCGACGGCCGGATGCCCGTGCTCGGCGTAGCCGATGGCGTAGGCCAGCACGTCGGCGACCCGGCGGGTGCCGTGGTCGCGCAGCAACAGCATCCACGCGTCGAACGCGCCGGGCACGGCCGCGGCCAGCGGCCCGGTGCCCGGCACGAGGTCCAGGCCGAGCGCGCGGTAGTGCCCGATGGTCGCGCCGGCCGGCGCCGGCCCCTGTCCACACAGGACGGTCGGATGGCCGCCCGCCGGAGCGAGCATCATCGGCACCTCGCCAGCGGGGCCGTTCAGGTGCGGTTCCACCACGTGCAGCACGAACCCGGCGGCCACTGCGGCGTCGAAGGCGTTGCCGCCGTCCTCGAGCACCGCCATCGCGGTGCTCGAGGCCAGCCAGTGGGTGGACGAGACCATGCCGAAGGTGCCCTGCAGTGTCGGCCTGGTGGTGAAGGACACGGTGCTCCTCAACTGGTCGGCGCGCTCGCCGCGCGGTGTCTGGCGCGGCGACGCATCCGGTGGATCGGCACGAGCACGACGACGACCAGCATCGCAGCGTAGATGACCGGTGCGATCGGTCCGCTGACGAAGTAGCCGAGGTCACCCTGGGACAGGAACAGCCCTTCCCGCAGGTGTTTCTCGATGAGCGGGCCGAGGATCAGCCCGAGGATGAGTGGGGTGAGGTTGAACGCCAGCTTGCGCAGGAAGTAGCCGACGATGCCGGCCACCACCAGCGCGTAGGCGCCGAGCATGCTGTTGGTCGCGCTGAACGCGCCGACCGTGGCGACCAGCAGGATGGCCACCGCCAGCACGTACAGCGGGATGCGCAGCATGCTGACCCACACGCCGATCAGCGGGATGTTCAGTACCAGCAACATGATGTTGCCGATGTACATCGAGGCGATCACGCCCCAGAAGATGTCCGGATGCTGGTCGACGAGCAGCGGGCCTGGCTGGATGCCCTGGATCATCAGTGCCGACAGGATCAGCGCGAGGGTCGCCGAGAACGGCAGGCCGAGGGAGAGCACGGGCACCATGCCCGAGGTGGCCGCCGCGTTGTTGGCCGCCTCGGGGCCGGCGACCCCCTCGATCGCGCCGTGGCCCAACTCCTTGCGGTACTTGGACAGTTTCTGCTCCGCCCGGTAGGAGGCGAAGCTGGACATGGCCGCGGACGGGCCGGGCAGCAGGCCGAACAGGAAGCCGATGACCGACCCGCGCCCCCACGGCGCCCACGACCGGCGCCACTCCTCGCGCGAGGGCACCATGTCCCGGACCCGCACCCGCGACACCGTCGGCGCCTTGCCCCGGTCCTCCAGCAGCGAGAAGACCTCGGCGATGCCGTAGAGGCCGATGGCGATCGCGACCACCGGCAGGCCGGAGGCGAGGTCGAGGGAGCCGAAGGTGAACCGGTAGACCGAGGTGACCTGCTCCTGGCCGACGGTGCCGACGGCCAGGCCGATCGCCAGCGGGAACAGGCTGCTCAGCAGGCTGCCGCCGGAGATCCTGGACAGCATCACCAGCCCGCACACCATGACCGCGAAGAACTCCGCCGGGCCGAAGTCCAGGCCGATCCCGGCCAGGGTCGGCGTGAACGCGGCAACCAGCGTGATCGACACGGTCGCCGCGATCAGCGAGCCGACGGCCATGATGAACAGCGTCGGGCCGGCGCGGCCCTTCTTGGTGAGCTGGTAGCCGTCGATGGTGGTGACCACCGACGCGGTCTCCCCCGGCACGTTCAGCAGGACCGATGTGGTCGAGCCGCCGTACATGCCGCCGTAGTAGATGCCGGCGATCATGATCACCGCGGCGGCGGGGTTGAGCGTGTAGGTGAAGGGCAGGATCAGCGCGGCGCCGGCCACCGGGCCAAGGCCGGGGATGACGCCGATCATCGTGCCGATGAGTACTCCGATGAACGCGGCGAACAGGTTCTCCGGGGTGATCGCCACCTCGAACCCGTAGGCCAGGCCTTCCAGGGCGTCCATCGGCCTACACCCCCGTCAACGACGGGAAGGACACCTCGAGCAGCACCACGAACACCAGGTAGACCGCAACCCCGAGGCCACAGCCGTAGAGCAGCGCGCGCGGCCAGGACCCGGCACCGAGGGTACGCAGCGTGACGACCGCGAAGGCCGATCCGCTCAGCAGCAGACCGAGCACCGGCAGCAGCGCGAGCAGCACCACCAGCGCGGCCAGCACGATCAGCATCTGCCGCAGCTCGCTGCCGCGCGGCAGCGACAGCGTGGTGTCCGCGCCCCGCATGCGCAGCGCCTCCACCCCGGTCGCCACGCTGATCACCGCGAACGCGACGCCGACGGCGACCGGGAACAGCCCGGCACCCGGGCGGCTCTCGGTGCCCAACGGCAGCAGCAGCGCCTGCCACAGGTACCCGACGGCGAGCACCAGCCCGACGCAGGCCGCGATCAACCTGCCTCGCCACAGGGGAAGCGGCACACCCTTCTGGTCCACAGTGGACTCGGTCACCGGCCTATCCCTCGACGAGCTCGGCGAAGGCGTCGGTGTCGGCCTTGAGCTTGCCGGCGAACTCCTCGGCGTCGGTCGGCACGTAGACGTAGCCGTTCTGGTCGAGGAACTCCTGGAACTCGTCGCTGTCGACCACCGCCCGGTGGGCGGCCAGCAGCGTGTCCCGCGCCTTGGCCGGCAGGCCCTTCGGCGCGATGATGCCGGAGCGGTCCGGCAGCAGCCGCACGTCGAAGCCGGCGTCCACGATCGACTCCGACGGCAGGAAGGTGTAGTCCTCGTCGGTGAACACCACGAGCAGGCGCAGATCCTCGGACTGCACCAGACCGGCCAGGCCGGCCGGGTTGACCGCGACCGCGTCCGCGCGGCCGCCGAGTACCGCGGTGATCGCCTCCGAGCCGCCGCCGGAGAACGGGACGGTGGTGAACTCGGCTCCGGAGACCCTGGCGAACTCCTGCAGTTGCAGGTCCTTGACGTTGCCGGCGCCGCCGACCGCGATCGTGCGCTTGCCCGGCTCGTCGCGCATGGCGTCGACGAACGCCGCGAAGTCGGCCCACGGCGCGTCCGCCTTCACCGCGACCGCCGTCGGCTCGTCGCCGAATCCGCCGATGCTCTGGTAGTCCTCTGTGGACGAATAGGACAGGTCCTTGTTGCGGTGCACCTGTAACGCCAGCGGCGAGCTGTGCCCGTAGCCGATCGTGTAGCCGTCCGCGGGGGCGGTGACCACGGCGTTGGTGCCGATGGTGCCCGAGCCGCCCTCGCGGTTCTCCACCACGATCGAGGTGTCGAGTTCCTTGCCCAGTTGGCGCGCGTACTGCCGGGCGACCGGGTCGCCGGAGCCGCCAGCGCTGTAGGGCACGATCAGTTTCACTGGTTTGGCCGGATAGTCCCCGGAGCCGCCCGCCGTGCCGCACGCGCTGAGCACCATGGCCATCCCTACCGCCGCTGTCCTGAGTAGCCGACCTGTCCTTTCGGTACGCATCATGGTTCGCCTTCCTTGTGTTCGGTGCGGGGTGGCGCTCGCGCTACCACCCCAACGCGTAGGCGACTCGACGTGGATCGGCCGCGCCGAAGTACCGTCGACCGTCCACTTCGGCCCGAATGGCGCTGACCGAGCCGGCGACCCCGGTCAGCTCCGGCCAGCGCTCCACCCGGTGACCCCGCTCGGTGAGCCCCCGCGCGACCGCAGCACCCGCGCGACCCTCCAGCCGGACCAGGCCGGCGTGGTAGGGGTGCGGGTCGTGGGTGCCGGGAAAGCTGTAGGTGGCCGCGCGGGGCGTCTCGACCGCGGCCTGCGGATCGAGCCCGTGGTCGAGGTGGCCGACGAGGAACTGCACCATCGCCTGGGGTTGGACGTCCGCGCCCGGCGTGCCGTAGGGCAGGACGAACTCGCCCGGTTTGACGACCATGCCCGGGTTCGGGGTGAGCCGGGGCCGTTTGCCCGGCCGGATGCTGGCCGGATGGCTCTGGTCGATCCAGGACTGCACGCCCCGGCTGGAGATGATGCTGCCAAGGCCGGGCACGATCGGTGTGCCGGTGACACCGTCGCTCGGGGTGGCGGAGAACGCGTTGCCCGCACTGTCCACAACGCACAGATAGCTGGTGTCCGGTTGCGCCGGCCCGCCGACCGGGGTCGGGAACCGCCAGCCGCTCGGGGCCGGTTCGGTCGCGGCGGCGAAGGCCCACGCGTCTCCTGGCGCTGGCATGCCGGGATTCGCCGTGGCCAGGTCGATGCCGGCCCGGCGGGTGGCCGCGTAGTCCTTGGACAGCAGGCCGTCGATCGGCACCGGGACGAACCTGGGGTCGCCGTAGTACCGGTCCCGATCGGCGAACGCGGCCTTCAGCGACTCGAGAATCACGTGGTAGTAGTCGGTTCCGCCCAGCGGCAGCGCGCCGAGGTCGTAGCCTTCGAGGATGTTGAGCGTCTGCAACACGACCGGCCCCTGGCACCACGGGCCGCAGCCGTAAACCCGCGCGCCCCGGTAGTCGACCGACAGCGCCTCCTCGACCTCCGGCTCGAACCCGGCGAGGTCGGCGGCGGCCAGCCAACCGCCGTTGTCCTGGGAGAAGCGGACCATCGCGGCGGCCAGATCGCCGCGGTAGAACCGGTCCCGCGCGGCCGCGATGCCCGCGACCCGATCGGTGCCGGTGGCGTCCGCGTCGGCCAGTTTGGACAGGGTGGCGGCCAGGTCGGTCTGCACGCAGCGCGCGCCGACCGGCAGCGGGTCGCCGTGCGCGTCGAGGAAGATCGCGGCATTGCCCGGCCAGCTCCGCAGGTTGGCCACCGCGCCCGGCGCGGACATCGTGTCGTACATGACCGAGTGCACCGCGAACCCGTTGGCCGCCAACTCGATCGCCGGTTCGGCGACCGCACGGAAGGACATCGTGCCGAAGCGCTCCAGCGCGGTCAGCCAGGCGCCGATCGCCGCCGGGACGACCGTGCGCGGCACGCCGACCGGGATGTGCCCGGTGGCGGCGAAGAAGTCCGGGTCGGTCGCCCTCGGCCAGCCGCCGAGCCCGCTCACCGTGCTGACCCGCCCGGTGTCCACCTGGTACACACAGATCGGCGCGACCCCGCCGATGTTGGTCAGGTCCGGCTGGAGCACGTTGAGGCACAGTCCGGCGGCAACGCCCGCGTCGACCGCGTTGCCGCCGGCGTCCAGGATCCGGGTCGCGGCAAGGGAAGCGAGATAGTGTCCGGTCGAGACCATGTAGTGCGAGCCCATGATGACCGGGCGGCTGGTGCGCGGCACCCACTTGTCGCTCATTGCTGTCCCGGCTTTCGTGGGGTTCGGGGTGGGGGGATCTCGGCGGCGCCGGCGAACCTGGCCAACCGGAAGTCGGCGAACAGCGCCAGCTCACCGCCGAGTACCTCGGTGGCCACGCCCTGGCCGAGCACCGGCGCGAGGGTGACCCCGCTGTGGGTGGCCACGACGTAGAGCCACGGGGCGTCCGGGTGCCGGTCGACGATGGTGCGCCCGTCGGCCGGCATGGCGCGCTGCCCGACGACCAGCCGGCTGATCACCGCCGACCCGGTGTTGCGCAGCAGCGCCCGCGCCCTGGTCAGCAACTCGACGGCGACCGGCGAGGCCGGGGTCTGGTCGGCAGCTGGCTGGGCGGTCGCGTCCAGGTCGAGTGCCTGGAGTTGCAGCCGGCCGCCGCCCGCCGGCCGGACGTTGAGCCACGGGCTGGTGACCAGCCGCGTCAGCTCGACCGGCACCGGCTCGGTCTCGGCGAGAAAGCCGACGGTGACGTCGCCCGGCTCGCGGAAGCCCAGTACCGGCACGTGCAGGCCGGCCGTAGCGGCGAGGTCGGCACTCCAGCGGCCCACGCAGGACACCACGGTGTCGGCGGTGAGCACGGTGCCGTCCTCGAGGGTGACCGCGCAGCCGGTCGCGGTGGCGGCCAGGCCGGTCACGCCGGTGCGGGTGCGCAGCCGCACGCCGGCATCCCGTGCCTGGTGCAGCAGGTGCGCGAGGTAGGTCAGCGGGTAGCAGTGCCCTTCCTGGCTGAAGTAGGCGATGGTGTCGCAGGAGTCCGGTATCTTCACGTCCGGCAGCAGCTCACGGGCACGTTTCGGCGTGATCTCCTCGACGGGGTAACCACGGTGTGCCAACCGGTCCAACCGCGCCCGCAGGTCGGCGCGGTGGAGGTCGTCCATGGCGAACTCGACGTGCCCGTTGCCGACGAACCAGTCGGCGCCGTCGCCGGCCAGTGCGCGGTGTGCGCGCAGCCCGGCGAGGTTGAGCTCGTAGTAGCTTCGCGGCTCCTTGCCGTTGGCGTTCACCCAGGCGTAGGAGGTCGACGACGTCCCCGCGCCCGGCACGTCGCGCTCCACCACGGTCACCGTGGCCCCGCGGCGAGCGAGCTCCGCGGCGACCGACACCCCCACCACTCCGGCACCGATGACTACGACATCCATGGGCTGAGAGTAAGATTCACTACATGAAGGAGTCAATGACGTAGTGAAAACTTCAGATTACGTGGCGGACCCGGACACGCCCCTCCACCAGCGGGTCACCGCGCTCTCGGCGGGCCTGTCGGTCAGCGAACGCCGGGTCGCCGAGTTCATGGCCAACCATCCCGAGGTGGTCGTGTCCTGCTCGGCGATCGAGCTGGGCGCGCGCACCGGCACCAGCGACGCGACCGTCGTGCGCACGACCAAGGCGCTGGGCTATCGCGGGCTGCGCGAGCTCAAACGCAGCCTGCTGCGGGTGTTCACCCGCCAGCGCGACCTGGCGGCGACCATGGACGGCCGGCTGGAGCGGGTGGCCGGCGACCAGCTCGTCGGGGTCATCGACGACTCGGTGGACCTGCTCGGCCATCTGCGGGACACCGTCGACCCGGCGGCGTGGCGGCGGGCCGTGGACGCGTTGCGGGCGGCGAACTCGGTGATGGTGTACGGCATCGGGCCGGCGGCGTGCGTGGCCGGCTACCTGAGCCTGTCGCTGACCAGGATCGGGCTGGCGGCCCGCGAGGTGACCACCACCGGTTTCCGGCTGGCCGACGAGCTGACCACGCTGCGCGCGGGCGACGTGGTGGTGGTGTTCGCGCCGCTGCGGGAGTTCCGGGAGATCTCGGTACTGGTCGACTACGCCGGCGAGGTGGGCGCCTCGGTGGTCCTGGTGACCGAAAGCCTTGGCATGTCACTGGAATCGCGGGTGCACGCGGTGCTGTCGACACCGCAGTCCACCACCGGGGCCGCGAGCGAGGTCACCGCCGCGCTGGTGCTCGCGCACGCGCTGACGATGACCCTCGCCGCGGCCACCAGGGACAACGCGGTGCAGGCGCTGGAGTTGGTCAACCAGCTGCGGGCGGCCATCGTGGGCACCGAGCTGGACATGGCGACCCTGCCCCCGCCGGACTGAGCGGCCTACTTCCTGGCCATCGCGGTGAGCATCGCGACCAGGTCGGCGAGCACCACGTCCTCCGGGAGATGGCTCAGCCCGTCGGACACCACCAGGGTGTTGCTGGCCTCGACGTACACATAGGACCGGCCGTTGAGCAGGAAGCCCGCGTAGAAGAAGTTGCCGCAGTACATCGTGTAGCCGGTGTCAGCGAACGGCAACCGGTACAGCGGGCACGTCTTCTCGTCCTTCTCGGCGTAGCCAAGTGCGAAGCGAAGGTCCTCGCCCAACTTCTCCTCCGGCCGCGCGTTGCCCTCCGGCGGAAAGTCCTTGACCACGACCAGGATGTTCCGCTCGATGTTGCCCTCCACCGAGTCGCGCCAGTCGTTGTTCACCGGGTCGAACTTGCAGCTCTGCCCGCTCCCGGTCCTCTTGACCTTCCACGACGCGGCCAGGGTGGTGACCGCGTCGCAGGCGCTCTGCTGGGACAGGTCGTCCGGAAAGGACAGTTCGGCGGTGCCGGCCAGCGCGGGGCTGTCCACCTGTTCGAGCGTGGTGATCTGCCGAGGACCCGGTTCGCCGGCACCGTTCAACGTGGCCAGGACGTCGGCGACCTCGCGGTAGGTGACCTCCTCGGCGAGCGGCTCTCGCTTCGGGGTCGTGGCCAGGGCGTCGGCGACCACCACGGTGCCCCCCACCATGATCCGCATCATGAGCTCACCGGAGCGGAAGAACGCCTCGGTGCTGGTGGTCTGCTTGTTCTCCCGATGGGAGACAAACCCGGCGTCGCCGACGGGGAACCGTTCGACCTTGCTCGCCGAGTACGCGCGCGCGTTCTCCGTGGCATCGGTCTGTACCTGCTCCTGGAACTTCGCGTACCGGTCCGCGACGTTGTCCTGCCAGACGTTGATCTCCAGCAGGATGTCGTTGGAGCCGTCCGTCAACAGGGACGCTCCCGGGGTGACGAACCGGCAGTACTGGCCGCCACCACCCCGCTTGCCGCTGACCAGCAGATAACCCCGAGGAGTCAGCTTCTCGACCAGGGCGGCACACATCGCCTGCGGCCCGTCGGCGACACGCAACGCCGTCAGGTCGGGGAAGGGCGTCTCGGCCAGGTCCGGGTTCGCCGGCAGATCCGCGCTCGGATCACCGTCCGACCCGCCGCTCTGCCAGACCCACACGCCGACACCGCCACCGACCACGAGGACCAGTACCACCACCACCAGCGTGACGATCAACCCGGTCCGCTTCTTCTTCGGCTGCCAGTCCGCCGGTCCGCCGGGAACCGGTCCGTACTGCGGATACCCCACCGGTTGTTGGCCGGGATGTGCCGGTCCGTTCCACCCAGGATTCGGATAACGATCGGACACAGCGGCTACTCCCCTGACAGATTGCGGGTTCCGCGGCCGGAGACAGGTCGGCACGGCGGTCGAGCGCCACTCTAGGAAGGTGTCGTCGCGGCTGGTGTCAGGTCAACACCCGACACCCGAAACTCCAGTGCCGTCCGCCCGTCGGCGACCGGGCCCCAGTCGCGCAGTACCAGCCCGCTGCCGGCGGCCAGGTCGGACAACTCGTCGACCGTGCGTTCCCGGCCGCCGAAGCACATCAACATGAACAGGTCCATCGCCGTCCCGACGCCCTGCTCCCGCACCGGCTCGATGACCACCACGGTGCCATCCGGTGCGGCGGCCCGACCACAGCCGGCCAGGATCCGGCCGGCGTGCTCGTCGTCCCAGTCGTGCAGGATGTCCGAGAGCAGATAGGCGTCGGCGCCGGTGGGCAGCGGGTCGAAGAAGCTGCCGGTCACCGTGCCGGCCCGATCGCGCAGCCCGGCGGCCACGAACCTGTTGGTGGCGGCGGTGGTCGTCGGCGCGAGGTCCAGGACTCGGCCGCGTAGCACGGGATGGGCCAGCAGGATCGCGGTGAGCACGGTCCCGTCTCCCCCGCCGACGTCGAGGATCTCGGGGAAGCGGCCCCAGTCGAAGCGCTCGGCGATCTGTGGCGCCTGCACCCGGAACCGCCAGTTCATCTGGTCGTCGAACGAACGCCGCAGTTCCGGTCTGGCGTCCAGGTCCGCCCAGAAGTCGGCCCCGTACCGGGACGGGTAGGCGGGCGCGCCGGTCATGATGGTGCCGAGCAGTTCCACGAACGCCAGGTCGGCCCGGCCGCCAGCGCTGGTGATGTCGAGGAAGCGCTTGACCCCGTCCGCTCCCATCTGCGCCCCGAGCTCGGTTGGCCGGTAGCGGCCCTCCTGGTCGAGGTCGAAGGCGCCGATCGTCACCAGGTGATCGAGCAGGCGGCGCAACGGTTGTTCGGCGGCGCCGGTGTCGGCGGCCAGTCGCGTCGCGGTCGCGCCCGTGGTGCCGGCGTGCTCCACCAGGCTGAGCGTCGCGGCGACCCGGATGGCCATCGGGGTGGCCAGATCGGCCATGGCCCAGATCGACGGCGTGCCCATCACTCCCCCTACCGTTGGTGGGCGTCGAGTCTGTCAGCGGGCACCCGCTCGATGCGCGTCCAGCCCTGCCAGCCCCGCTCCGCCAGGATCGCCAGGATCCGCCGCGCGCCCGGGGAGGACTCGACCATCGCGGCGTCCAGCAGGGCGACGAACCGGTCGTCGAAGCCGACCTCACCGGTCGCGCCTGCCCGCACCGCGCGAATCGCCAGGCGCTCCAGGATGTCGGCGATCTCGACGAGCCGCTGGTCGTCGAGCGACCAGTCGAGCGCCCCGCTGACCAGGCGGTAGAGCGACACCATGTCGGGGTCGGCCAGCTCCTCGTGCTTCTGGGCGATCACCGCGTCGATCACGTGCGGCACCTGGGCGGCGATCAGGATCCAGCTGTCCCGTTCCAGCTCGATGTACCACTCCGCGACACCGAGACCACGCAGCCGGTCGAGGTAGCCGACGACGCTGCGCGGCAGCGCGAGGTGCTCGCCTGCGGCGAGCCGGGCGAGCCGTTCGCGGGTGTCCCGCAGCCGCCGGATCTCGGCGCGCAGATGCTTGTCGATCTCCTGGACGCCGGCGGCGAACTCCTCCTGGCCGGCATCGAGCAGTTCCTGCACCCTGGCCAACGGCACACCGCCGTCGGCCAGGGTGCGGATCCGGATCAGGCGCACCACCGCGGCGGCGTCGTAGCTCCGATACCCGGACTGGTCGCGCGCGGGCTCCGGCAGCAGCCCGATCTGGTGGTAGTGGCGCACCGCCCGCACCGTCACCCCGGCGTAGGCCGCCAACTGGCTGATGGTGAGCATGAGTCCAGACTGCCTCAGGTAATCCGGCGGCGGTAGGCGGCCAACGCGAACCCGTAGGCCACCACCAGAATGCCGACACACCAGGCGAGCGCGGTCCCGATGTCGTCGCCGACCGGCCGCTGCGCGAACAGGTCGCGGATCGTGTTGACGATCGAGGTGACCGGCTGGTGCTCGGCGAACCAGCGCACCGGACCGGGCATGGTCCCCGTCGGCACGAACGCCGAACTGAGGAACGGCAGGAAGATGAGCGGGTAGGCGAACGCGCCCGCGCCCTCCACCGATGACGCGGACAGCCCGGGGATCACCGCGATCCACGTCAGCGCCAGGGTGAACAGCACCAGGATGCCGGCGACCGCGAGCCAGGCCAGCACGCCCGCACCCGAGCGGAACCCCAGCAGCAGCGCGACCCCCACCACGAGCACCAGCGAGATCAGGTTGGCCACCAACGAGGTCAGCACGTGTGCCCACAACAGACCCGACCGGGCGATCGGCATGGACTGGAATCGCTCGAAGATCCCGCTCTTCATGTCCATGAACAGCCGGAAGGCGGTGTAGGAAATACCGGAGGCGATCGTGATGAGCAGGATTCCGGGCAGCAGGTAGTCGATGTACCGGCCGGTACCGGTGTCGATCGCGCCGCCGAACACATAGACGAACATCAGCATCATGGCGATCGGCGTGAGCACGGTCGTGATGATGGTGTCCATACTGCGGGTGACATGACGCAGGGTTCGTCCGGTGAGCGCACGGGTGTCCGTGAGGAAATACGTGGTCATTGTTTCTGTTCCTGGTTGTTCGGGCCGGTGACGGCGAGAAAGATCTCCGCCAGCGTCGGCTTTTTCTCGACGTACTCGGCTTTGGTGGGCGGCAGGAGTCGGGTGAGTTCGGCGAGGGTGCCGTTCGCGATGATCCGGCCCTGGTGCAGGATCGCGATCCGGTCGGCGAGCTGTTCGGCCTCGTCCAGATACTGCGTGGTGAGCAGCACCGTCGTGCCGGAGCCCGCGAGTGCCCTGACCGTCTGCCACACCTCGATCCGCGCCTCCGGGTCGAGCCCGGCGGTCGGCTCGTCCAGAAAGACCACCGGCGAGTTCCCGACGAGACTCATCGCGATGTCCAGGCGACGGCGCATCCCACCGGAGTAGGTCGACACCCTGCGGGCGGCCGCGTCGGTCAGCGAGAACCGGGCGAGCAGCCCGTCGGCGACCGCGCCCGGTTGCCCGAGGTGGCGCAACCTGGCGACGAGCTCGAGGTTCTCCCGCCCGCTGAGGACCTCGTCGACCGCGGCGAACTGCCCGGTCAGGCTGATGGACTCGCGCACCCGCGCCGAATGCGTGCCGACGTCGAACCCGTTGACGACGGCCGTGCCCGCGTCGGTTCTCAACAGCGTGGCGAGGATCCGCACGGTCGTGGTCTTGCCCGACCCGTTGGCGCCGAGCAGCGCGAAGACGCTGCCCCGCGCCACGTCGAAGTCCACGCCGCGCAGCACGTCGAGCTTCCCGTACGCCTTCGTCAACCCTCGCACGCGAATCGCCGGACCGAGGTCGCCGGCGATCTTCTCTCCGGGCATGATCTGTTTCCTCCTCTGGGGAGCTGTTCGACAAGCTCCTGCCAGAAGGGTGGCGGGTTGACCCAGCGTCAAGGTCAAGCCGGTCCCGACCACCAAATCTGGGACCTTTCTCGAATTGTTCTCGGATTCTCTGCCAGGATTAGCAGTCAGCGGCGGATACGGGCCCGAACACAGCGGCCAGGTGGAGCGAGTCAGTGACCCGGCAAGGACGTCAACCAGGCCGGTCGAGGCCGGCCGTACATCGCACCGTTCTCGTCGTCGATGTCGAGCGTTTCGGCGCGTTTCACCGAACCAACCCCCATCGGCTGGCAATCCGCCAAGGCCTCTATCACGCACTTCGTCACACGCTGACCGAGGTCGGCATCACCTGGCGGGACTGCCATGTCGAGGACCGGGGCGACGGCGTCCTCATCCTGGTTCCCGCGGAGGTCAACAAAAGCGTCCTCGTCGAGCGGGTGCCAGCCGCACTCGCCGCGGCGATTCTCGAGCACAACGACACCCACCTTCCCGGGGAGAGCTTCCGGCTGCGGATGGCCGTACACGCCGGCGAAGTGCATCACGACGACTACGGCGTGGTCGCCGAGGCGGTGAACCTCGCGTTCCGGCTGCTCGACTCCCGGGAGCTGAAGGACGTGCTCACCGACTCGACCGGAGTGCTCGCCCTCATCACCTCGGACTGGTTCTACCGCGAGGTGGTCCGACACTGCCTGGACGGCGATCCCACGGCGTATCACCGAGTTCGGGTCATGGAGAAGGAGACCGACACCACCGCCTGGATCCATGTCCCCGGCGACCGGAGTCACCACGACCACGCGCCGACGGTGGCGGACAACGAACTCTGGGCGGTGTCGGACCGGTCCACCCGCAGGCTCGGTGCCCGCCGCACGGCGTATCCCCTCGACCTCAGCATCGCCGAGTTGCACGAGCGCGGGGTCTACGTCCCGGCCACGTTCTCCGATCTCACCGGCGATACCAGATCCGCCGACGTCGACTTCCTCACCGCCAGACTCGAGGGCAACCGTTCGGTGTTGATTCTCGGCGAGCCCGGCAGCGGCAAGAGCGTCGCCGCGTACGCGCTGCTGGCACAACTCCGACGACGGACTCCGGCCGTCGCCGCACGGGTGTCGGAGTTGCGTACCGCGCTCGACCCGGCCACCGCCGGGACAGCGCTGGCAACGGCCCTACGCCGACCCAGCACCGACGCCGGGCAGGAGCCGGTGCTGGTGATCGACGGGCTGGACGAGACGATCAGTGGGTTCGCCACTGTGGCGGACCTCGCCGACCTTCTCGGCCGGCTCGGTGAGCGGTTCTCGATGGTGGTCACCTGCCGACGACGTGAGTTCGAGGATCTGCTCGCGCATTCCATCGACAGCAGCACCTTCGACTCCATCTACACGATCGACACCTGGACGCTGGACCATCAGTTCACCGAGTTCGTCTCTCGGCTGGTGTCCAGCGGGTTGCTCGAGTCCGCCGAACTGCTGGCCGGCATCCGCGATTCCCCCGGCCTGGCACGGATGATCGAACGCCCGCTCTACGCCAGGATGCTCACCTTTCTCGGCCAGGACGGGCTGGCCCCGGTCACCAACGTGTGCTCGCTCTACGCCGAGTACATCGACAAGCTCGCCACGGCCAGTGACGGCTCACTGGCGGCGGCCGGCTGCCGGCTGCCGATCCGCTCGCTCGACCTGTGGATCGGTGCCGCCTGGCAGATCTTCTCCCGGCGCATGCTGAGTGAGGACCGGTTCGACTTCGACGCCGTGACCACCGTCCCCGACAACGCGGACGCCGACCAGCTCCGATGCCGGTCCAGAGCGTTGAGCCAGATCTGTGACCAGTGGCGCGCCGGCGGCCGGGTGTACGGCCGGTTCGTGCACTACTCGTTCTTCGAGTACCTGGTGAGCCGCCATTACATGGGCAAGCTCAAAGCGGCGCTGTCCGCCGGCCCGGACGCGCTCACCGACAGCCTGAGCCTCGATCTGTCTCCCGAGATCCGACATTTTCTGGTCGACGAACTCCGGGAGAACTCGGTGTTCGGGCTCGCCGGGGTCATGGAGGACGCCTACCTGCGCCTGCGTACCTCGACACCGCGTTCGCCGCGAGCGCGCACGGCGGGGAATCTCGTCGCCTACCTGCTGTCCCGCGCGGTGGCGGACGGGCGGGCCGCACTGCGCCGCCTGCTCGACGGCGAGACGGACGTGTTCCTGCAGCAGTCGCTCCTCTGGGGGCTGTGCCACCTCGGCGACAACGACGCGCTGACGCGGTTCGTGCGGGAGACCCGCTCCTCCGCGCGCTGGCGGGCCTGGAACCGAGGCTATGTCATGTACTACTACGGGGACATCGACCGGAGCGCGGAACCGCCTTACGTCGACTCGGATCCGGAACGGAGCTGGGGTCGCACCCGCGAGCGGTCGATCGCCATGATGTCCTCCGCCGGGTACCGGGACACGGTGGCCGCGCAGCGCCGTTATCTGGACCTCTACCTTCTCTATGACTACGCGATCTGGCGAGGTCAGGTTCTCACCGGAATCGACGCACAGGTCGCGGGAAGCGCCCTGGCCGACCTGTGGCGCGAACCGGGGATAGCCGGCAGCCTGTTGCAGGAACTTCAGGCCTCGCACGCGATCGTGTGCCGGCCGGCCCCCTGACTCGCCCGTCAGCCGGCTGGGGACAACGACATCGGCTCGGGCAGCAGTTCCCGCACGATGCCAGCCGGCACGCCGGCGTCGACGAGCGCGGGGGTGACGTCCATCAGCTCGCGGATCGAGTCCGGACCGAGCGGGTCGCCGCCGCCGTCGGTCACCCGCAGGCTCAGGTGCATGGCCAGTACCGCCTCGATTCGGGCGCCCCGGCTGTACTGCCAGCCGTCGGCCAGCACCAGGTGACCGACGTGGGCCCGGATGATCCGCTCGCACAACGAGTCGTAGTCGGGTTGGGTGAGACCCTCGAGCTCGAACTCGGCCGGGTTGATGACACTGCGATCCGCATACCGCTGACGGACCGAGGAGACCGCCGCCGACGCCGCGGTCCGGTTGGGTTCGAGAACCCGCTGTTTCCACCGCTCGCCGTGCTCGCGCCGCAACCGGTCGCGGTCGAACGTCGACAGCTCGATCATCAGGTCGAGCTCACGACGGCCCGAGCTGACCGCGCAGGCGACATAGACCGCGTCCCGCAGGCGAATCGCCTCGAACGCCTGCAATGCCGCGAGCACCGGCAGCTCACGCTCGCCGCGGCGGCTGGTTGACAGCGAGTGGCTCACTGGTCGGACTCCCTCAACTACGAGCGATGGCTGTCGTACCCTTGCATGAGTTCTACTCGTCGTAGTCGAAGCCGGCGACTCGGGTACGCACCTCCTCGCTGAACAACGACTGTGCGATGAGGTCCCGGTACTTCAACCCGGTCGAGGTCAGGGCTATCCGGTCGGGTCCGATCGTGCAGAGTCCCAACGAGGACAACGCCGCGAACTCGTCGGCGAAGGCGGCCATCGGGTCGGCGCCGATCAGGTCCGTGTACCGGGCGCGGTCGAGGGACACCAGGTTCAGCATCACCGCCTTGCGCGCACGCTCGGGCGCGGTCATCAGGTATCCGTCCGTCACCGGCGATCGGTTCTCGCTCACGCGGGCGAGGTAGCCGCGCAGCGGGCGCGCGCGAGAGCGCACGGAGTACCCGTTGCGCAGGTCGACCTCCCACAGGTAGCTGCGCGCGCCGGCGCCGAGGCCGAGGATGTTCTGCAGCGCCCAGTGGTTGACCTTCTGCAGGTAGCCGCCGCCGTCCCGCACCCAGCGCACGTGGTTCTCCTGGCGATAACCGGCCGCCTGGAGGATGTCGTTGGCCATGTCGTAGCGCCGGTAGAGGGTCGCGCCATCGACCGAGACGTAGCCGCGGCGCTGGTAGCCCGTGTGCGGCCGCAGGGTCAGCGAGTACGCGCACACCGTCGGTGGGCCGATCCTCGCCACCTGGCTCACCGACCGCCGCCAGTTGTCGTCGGTCTGTCCGTCGAGTCCGTAGATGAGGTCGACACAGACGTTGGCGAAGCCGACCGTCAGCGCCTGTTCGAGCAGCGCCAGCCCGGCGGTCTCCGGACGACGACGACCGATGCCGACCACCTCGTCGCGCACCATCGACTGGTATCCGAGGTTGATCCGATTGATGCCGGCCGATCGGATGTCGCGGAGCGTGCCGAGGTCCACGGTCGCCGGATCGACCTCGAGCGCGGTCTCCTGGGGAGGTTCGCCATCGACCGAGAACAGGTCCAGCAGCGCAGTCACCAGGCGTTCGAGCTGATCGGGGCGCAATATGGACGGCGTGCCACCGCCGAGGTACAGCGTGGGCACCTGTTTGCGGCCGACCAGTTCGGCGTAGCGCGCCGCCTCGCGCAGGACCGCGTCGACGTAGTCGTCGAACTCCTGGCCGGTCCCGCTTACCGCGTAGAGATTGCAGAAGCCGCAGATCTGTCGGCAGAAGGGCACGTGTACATAGAGGTTCAGCACCTCCGAGTGCCGCGACGAGGTCGTGACCAGTTCGTCGAGCCGGCTCGTGGTGGTCTGGTCGAACGGTCGATATGCCTGCCGCGGCGGGTACATGTACACGTAGTCGGCGTGCTCATGCTTATCGATCAACTCGGACAACACCGTCGTGGATGGCCGGTCGGCGAGTAGGTGCATGACACCCTCACAGGGTTATGTGACCTCTTCTGTACTCGTTCAGGAAGTTCCTCGTGTTCGGCGACAGTTCGTCGAGCATGTCCTCGAGAATCGCCATCGACAGGTACTCGAAACGATCGTGCACGGCCCGCTCGCGCACCGTCGGTTCGCCGCTCGCGATCGTGGCGAGGAACCAGGTGTACACCATGGTTCGGCCGTCCTCGTCGAACTGCTGCTCACCCAGCTCTCGCTCGAGGTTGACCTCGATACCCATCTCCTCACGAAGCTCGCGGACCGCGGTGGTGGAGGCGTCCTCACCCGGGTCGAGTTTCCCGCCGGGAATCTCCCAGTGCGTGCGCTTCGCGGTGTTGCGATGCAGCAGCAACACCCGATCCTGATCGTCTCTGATGACACAGCCCGCCAGGCGAACATGGGACATCTGGTCGTCCTCCAGTTACAGATTGTAGCGAACTCAGTTAATGCAGGGAAGCTCCGTCGGCCGGGGAAATCCGGCTGGTGACCGCCTGGTGGAGCAGGTCGTGAAACCGGAGAATGCCCAGCCGGGCCTGGTCGATGGTCGGCTTGGCGATCAACCGGGAGTTGTCCAGAACAATGTCGAACGGTGCGCGGTCGTACCGTAGATCGATACCCAACAACGGGACCAGCCGAAATGCGGTCGATCGATCCTTCTCGTCGATCAACCGCAAGTTTTCCGATGCGGACAGGAAGGGACCGTGCGGCTCCTGGGAGACCCGCGCCTTCAACGCCCTGGACCGCCTGCTCGACTCGATGAAGACGCGCACACAACGCCCGCTCCGATCCAGCCACGCCGCGGACCAGGAGTCGAAGACCGTGTGGTCCCTGACTTTCAGCTGTTCTGCGAGGAACTCGTTGAGCTGATGGTCGACCGGCTGCCCGTCCCGGCGTTTCTCGATCTCGACGGATCGCCGCGCCCACAGCGTGTTGGTTTCATCGGGCACGACGTCGAGCCGGTTGAGCATGAGGGCGCTCGCGGACACGTAGTCATAACCAAGGCAGCGCGCGAGCAACAACGCGTGCGTGGTCTTCCCGGCGGCCGTCAGTCCGGATATCACTATATTCACTTGTACCTACCTCCCCGCTGCCGAGACGACGGGGAACATACCGGTTGATCCGGTCCGCGTTTACACACCCCTGATGTGGTCCCGATAATTCCCATGGGGACCATGCCTGATCAGGCGATACGGCGCTCGATAGACGAGTGAAACGGATAACTTTCAGTAATCGTTCAGTCCCAGTTGGCTAGCCATTTCGGTACCGGGAGACCCATCTCAGCGGCCAGTTCCTGCGCGTCCTGGCGCAGCGTGGCCAGTTCCAGCTTGGGGTCGGCCGCCGAGGTGACCGCGCGGACCACCTCGGCCAACGCGTACGAGTCGTGCTCCGCGGCCGCCGCGCGCACCGGGCCGGGTACCGCGGTGTCGAAGGCGACCTCGAACCGCCGCAGGCCGGTGCCGGCCGACGCGCACGCCGCGCAGCCGCACTCGCCGACCTCCGCGCCGCGCAGGTCGATCCCCCGCCGCCAGTCGAGCAGCCTGGGCACGAACACCTGCGGGCTGCGCCGGGGCCGCACGCCGTCCGTGCGCCGGGCCACCGGGCCACCGAGGTGCCGGGTCGAGGTCGACAGCCCGATGGCCGCGAGCTTCGCGCCCGCCGCGACCGCCGGCAGCCCGATCGGCCCGGTTCGCAGCAGCTCGAGGCGCCGCCCGGTCCGCGTGCTCCAGCGCAGCAGCCGCCGCAGGCCGGCGACCTTGTAGGACGAGTCGACCGGGTCGAACGGCGCGCCGAGTACCAGCGACACGTCCCGGTCGGCCGCCCGCAGTCGTTCGGCGAGCACGCCGCTGTGCCGGGACCCGAGCCAGCCGCCGTCGAGTACGAGGGTCACCGACACCGGCACCGGGTAGTCCCGGTGCAGCTCGGCGGTCAGCTCGTCGACCTGCCCGACCCGCAGTCGCGGCCCGGCGGTGCGCACGATCGGCAACCCGAGCTCGGCCTGCGCCTCGACCCAGTCGAACACCGGCAGGTCCAGGTCGAGGCCGAGCTGTCCGGCCACCACCGGCGAGCGTGGCTTGCCGCGCGCCAGATAGGCCGCCGGATCGAGGTCGATGCCGGTGAGTTCGCCCATGCGATCCAGGGCGCGGGCGACCTTGAGTCCGTGCAGCCCCTGCAGGGTCACCCCGCCGAACCGCTCGCGGTTGGCCAGCGCGTCGGCGGCCGCGCACCGCCCGAGGTAGGCCTGCACCTGCCCCAGCCCACCCCGCGCGCGCCGCTCGACCATGCCACAAAGGTAGGCGATCGGGGGCGGCGCTAGGGTGCGTCGGTGTTCCGAACCGGCTTCGCCACTCTGCTCGTCCTGTTGGGTTGTCTGCTCGCCGGCCCGGCCGTCGCGGCGTTCGTGCTGGCCGGCGAGGTCACCGACGAGGAGAACTACCTCGAGGCGGTCACCCCGCTGGCCGACGAGCCGGCCGTGCAGACCGCGGTCGCCGAGCAGTTATCCGCGAGTCTCAGCGACCAGGTGCCCGACGCCGCGCGGCAGCTCGTCGACGTGAGCATCACGAACTTCACCAAGAGCGACGAGTTCCGCACGTCCTGGGTCGAGGTCAACCGCGAGGTGCACCCGCAGGTGCTGGCCATGCTCCGCGACGAGGGTGACGGCCTGGCGATCGAGGGTGACGCGATCGTGCTCGACCTCGGCGTGGTCGCCGCCGACCTGAAGTCCAGGTTCGTCGCCGACGGGGTGCCGCTGGCCGACCGGATCCCGGAGGTCAACGCACGGGTCGAGGTGATGTCCAGCTCGGCGATCCGCCAGGCGATCCCCACGTTCGACATCTTCGAACGACTCAGCATCGTGCTGCCGATCGTCTCGATCGCGCTGATCGCCCTCGGCCTGCTGCTGTCCGCGCGCCGGGGCCAGACGTTGATCGTCACCGGGATCGGGCTGGCCGTGGTGATGATCCTGGTGGTCATCGCCGAGGGGTTGGGCGGCGGCGAGGTCGTGGCGAAGAGCCCGTCACCGGAGATCGCCACCCCGTTCTACGACGCGCTGACCGCCAAGCTGTCGGTCGTACTGTGGGTGATCTGCGGTATCGGCGGCGTGTTCGTGATCGTCGGCGCGGTGCTGTCCCGGCACGCGTCGACCAGGGCCGCGGCCGCCGCCAGGCAGCCGGCGGCGCCCCGCTGGGGCTAACGGGTCGCCAGGAACCGGTAGGACCGGCCGCCGAGCGCGGTCTCCGCGGCGGTGAACCCGGCCCGGCGCAGCCGGTCGGGCAGCGTGGCGGGGTCGACGGGGATCATGGTGTCGCCGATGTGCAGCAACCGGAACCGCAGGCTGAGCCTGCTGTCGGAGCCGGCGAACGTGCCGCCGGGGCGCAGGACCCGAGCGGCCTCGGCGAACAGCCGGTCCTGCTGTGCCGGTGAGGGCACGTGGTGGAGCATCGTGAAGCACACGACCGCGTCGAACGACGCGTCGGGTAACGGCAGTCGCGCGCCGTCGCCCTCGAGGACGTCCGCCCGGTCGGCTAACCGCGTGCGCAGCGCGGCGGCCAACGCCGGGTCGACCTCGACGGCGGTGAGCTGGGCGCCGTGTTCGAGCAGCCAGGTGGACGTGATCCCGTAGCCGGGTCCGAGCTCGAGGACCTGGCCGTCGAGCGGGACCTCGTCCATCGCCCACGGCAGGACCTGGGTGCGCATCCGCCGCGCCCACCCGTCCGAACGACATAACCTGCGATGCACCGCATTCATCGGCATACAGTCGACGGTAACCCCTCGAACGCGATGAAGGCGTCCTTCCTCGCGTTGAGTGCGAGAAAGGACGCCTTCATCGCGTCAGGCCAGGGTCAGTCCGACAGCATCATGACCACGGCCGGCCGGCGCATGCTGTCGTCATCATCATCGTCGTCGTCATCATCGTCATCGTCGCCGCAGGCGCCGAGCAGGGGCAACAGGACGATCGCGGCCATGACGGCGAGCAGTCGCGGGTGGCGGCGGCTGGGGTCAAGTGGCATGGGCTTCCTCTCGTCGGGGACCTCCCAACCGTAGTCAGATATGGGGCGAATGTCCTGTAGGGGCGCGTCATCCGGTCAGCAGGTCGACCGCCTCCTGGCTCATCAGGTCGGTGAGCTCGGCGTACGGCACGGCCGACGGCGTCAGGTCGCAGGCGGTGGCGTAGCCGAACGCCGACGCGTAGATCACGAACTCGGCGGTGTCCTGGGTCAGCACCAGTTGGACCAGTGGGTCGCCGCCGGTGGAATACGGATCGGTGAACGAACCCGGCGCCAACTCCAGCGGGGTCGTGCCGGCCTGTTCCTGGTCGCCGCAGAGCCCGTTGGGGTTGGCCGTGCGCACCCGTTCGGCGATCGCCGCCGCGCCGGCCGGGGTGGCGGCGTCGGGGAAGACGTCGGTCAGCGTGAGCAGTCGGCCCGTGGCCAGGTCCACGGCGACCGGATGCACGCTGCCCTCGCCCCCGGCACCGAAGTAGACGCCGGTGTCGCCCGCGATCCGCAGGTAGTCCACGGACACCACGTTCGGCCCGGAGATCCGCACGCGGGCCTCGACCGACGCGGTGGCCGGATCGACACCGGGCTGCGGGTCGCCGGTCGCGGCCGTGACGAAGTCGACCCAGTCGTCGACCGGAGCGGCCAGCGCCGCGTTGACCCGGTCCTGGAGCGCGGCGTCGGCCAGGCCGGAGACCTCGACGTACTGCCCGTCGAAGGTGAACGTGTCGAACGTTTCGGTGCGCTGCCGCGTGCTGATCTGGATCGGGGCAGCCGTCGTGGTCCGCACCGGCGAGGCCACGGTCGAGGTGACCGGCGGCGGCGCGGCGACCGGGTCGTCCTTCGTGTTGATCACCACCACGGCCGTCCCGGTGGCCAGCCCGATGCCGACAACCGCCGCGGCGATCTTGATGGCGGTCGCACCGAGCACTCCCCCGCTGGCGGCCGCACCGGCGGCGCCGGCGGCCGCACCGGCGGCCATGACCGTCGTGGGGGCGGCCACGGTCGCCGCGCCGAGCAGCGTCGCCAGTGGGGACAGCGCCAGCAGCGCGCCGGCGTGGGCCGCCAGCCGACGCCACCCGCGCTCCTCCCATTCCTGGCCGTAGCCGGCGGCGGCCGCCGCCTCCAGCAGCGCCACGAACGCGACCGCGTCCGCCGGGCGGCCGGTGGGGCTCTTGGCCATGCCGCTGGCTACGAGCGAGCGCACCGCCGCCGGCACCTCCTCGACCGGAATGGCGGCCCGTTCGTGCAGCACGCGCAGTTCCTCGGTACTGCCCCGGTAGGGCCGATGCCCGGCGACGCACTGGAAGAACACGCAGGTCGCCGCGTAGATGTCGGTGGCCGGTGTGGCTATGCCGGCATTCCACTGCTCGGGCGCCATGTACGCGGGCGAGCCGATGGCCGATCCCCGTTGTCCGGCCAGCACCGCGATACCGAAGTCGACCAGCACGCTGCGCCGGTCAGCAGGCACCAGTACGTTGCCCGGCTTGTAGTCCCGGTGCACCGTGCCCGCCGCGTGCGCCGCGGTCAGCCCCAGCAGCGACCCTTTCAGCAAGGCCAACGCCGACTCCGGCGCCAACACCGGTTCCACGGCGAGGATCGCCTGCAGGGACACTCCCGGCACGGCCTCCATCACGATCGCCGCGGTGCGATCGGTCTCGACGAAGTCGTACAGCCGCGCCACATACGGGCTGACCACCCGACGCATGATCTCCGCCTCCCGCCGGAACAGACCACGCTGCTCGGGGTCCGCGGCGTACTCGGCGAACAGGTACTTGATCGCGACGAACCGCCCGGATTCGTCGTGGCGCGCCAGTACGACCCGGCCGAAGCCGCCCGCTCCCAGCTCGCTCAGCTCGGTGAATCCCGGCAGTGCCTGTCCGCCATGCGCTTCTCCTTGTCAGCCCCCGATTCGAGCCGCCGCGGCGCGCCACGGTTCCCTCACAGGTGGCTCGAGCACGTGCCGTCGAGTGCGCAGGAGTCGTCCCCGTTGACGCACAGGCAGCAGCGGCAACCGGGTTCCCACACGAGTTCGAGCGGGGTGATGGCGCTGTAGCGCCGCCGTGCCGCCTCGACGGAGTCGTGCACGCCCACCAGATTCCGGCCGTTGGCCTCCTTACGGAAAACGATGACATCACGCCCGGACGGCAGGACGATATCGAGACCGTAAGCGAAGACCTGGTTCCTGTCCTTGACACTGACCAGGGCAAACGGTGTGGCCGTCACGATATGGCTCCAGTGTTGGGGATCGCGACATGGACCTCATATCCGGCCGGGGTGCGCCAGGCCGACGTACTGGCCCGGCTCAACGTCCGTTTCCACTCGACGATGCCGGCGGCCAGCACAGCCGGGTCCGCCTCCCGCAGCCGCACCGTCACCGCCGCCTGCCCCGTCGGATCCACAGCAATGGAAATGGACGACATCTCGACATGACACGGATAGCCGGCGAACAACTCCCGCAGCGACTCCAACGCGCCACAGTACTGGGCAGATCCATTGGTGCCGGATTGAGGTACGCCAAATTCAGGGTTCACTCCGCGAATACTCCTGTTTCTATGGGACAATGCCAAGGTTCACCTCCCGAGCGGCCGGAATACGACTGGCGACGGCAGGTCGCCAGGCACCGCACATTTACCGCGTGCCGGGTACATGACCTGAGGTGCCTGCCGGTCTCCGGCCACCGGAAGAGTCAACAACGCACGGAGCGTCCACAGCGCGTTTTCGCAATGGTATTCCCATAGCACCGTCTGCGGGGCGAAGATGTCGCGGTCGTCGAACACCGGCGCACGGTAGGCGGTCGCAGACTGGTCAGGTCGCAGTAACAGCACGTCGGCCTGCCGCTCCGCTGACCACCGGTACACACCAGCCAGCATCGCGGGGTCCTCCGTGGGACCCCACCGAAAGAGCGTAAAGCTTCGAATGCGCAGCTCCGTCAACAGGTCGTCGAACGACAGCAGCGCGACGTTGACCATGTCAGCACCCGCCATGACATGAGCATCGTCATCTGGATTGACGTTCTCGACGGCTCAGCACGTCATTGGAGTTGACGCCTCACGTCAAATCCGGCACCGTTCGGGGCATGGCGCGGGTAGATCGATCAGTAAGACGACAACGAGAGCGGGAAGCCCTGGAGATCCGGCTCGCCGGCTTGCGGGAGGGGAGCCACGTAGAGGACATCGCAACGCGAATCGCGCGACTGGACGACATCCATCCGCTGCTCGCGTGGCGCTGGGCGCACGGGTGGAGTCGGTCCGAGTTGTCCGCCCGGATCGACGGGGCCTACGAACAGGACGGACTCGCTCCCCCGCACCTCACCGACCCCGAGATCCTGCGGTGGGAGCACGACCAGCGTCGGCCGAACGACGAGCGGGTGGCCTATCTCTGCCGGGTGTACCGGACAAGGCCCGACCGCCTCGGATACGGAGAGGATCATTCGGTGCAGGAAATCACCCACCTGGAACGTGCTGGCCTGATCGACATCTACCCACGCACCGACGACGAGAGCATGCGTGACCTGTTCGGCCGGATCGCCTCAGCCAGGCACCGGGTGAACGTGTTCGGACTTACCCGGAACTTCTATGCCCGTGATCACGTACTGCCAATGATCGAGGCGAAGGCCCGCACCGTGCCGGTTCGGCTGTACATGATGGACCCAACCTCTGATTCCCGGAAGGATCGCTACCGGCTTGAGCCGGGCGAGGCGGCGATGGAGAATCCGGACCGGTACCTACGCGAAGTGCTCCGCCCCTTGGCCGCAGCGCAGGAGCGCTTGTCCGAATTCGGTGAACGTGGCGCCGGACTGGAGGTGTGGTTGTACAACTTCCCGTGCTCGTTCGCGATCGAGGAAATAGACGATGAGTATCGAGTGATGCCGTACGGACACGGCAAACGTGGCACCGACGGACCTATCCTGATCTTCGGCCAGGACACCTCATACGCCGAATATTTCGCATCGCAGATGCGATGGATCGAACGCCTCGCGATCGAACCATGGGAACCATGGATATCGAAAGACCTGAAAGTCTACCGCGCTGCCGAAGTGCTCGAATAGAGACCCGATGAGGCTAACTATGCCCTATGACGTGACGCTGACTGGCCAACTGGTCCGCCTACGGGAGTTCCGCATCGAGGACCTCGACGCGTCGATGGCCGTCGTCGGTGATGATCAGGTGACCCATTTCCTGTCGTTCGACGCGAAGAGCCGAGATCAGCAGGCCGAGCTACTCGCCGCCGCGATCGACCGCGCCCGACACGACCCCCGCACCGAGTACTACCTGGCGATAACCACCCACGACGACGACCAGCTGATCGGCTTCGCGCGGCTCGGCCTGTCGGGAGTCAAGGCCGCCAAGCTGGGCGGCGCCGTCGTGGCCAACAACTGGCGCAAGGGCTATGCCATCGACGGCGCCCGAACAATCATCACCTTCGGCTTCGCCATCCTCGGCCTCCACCGCATCACCGCCGCCATCGGACCTGACAACGCCGGTTCCATCGCCGTCGTCACGCGGCTTGGGTTCACGCACGAGGGCCGGCTACGCGACCACGTGCACACCAACGGCGCCTGGCGCGACTCCGAACTGTTCTCGATCCTAGATCACGAGTGGACGCCCACATCCTGACAACGGATACGGTCGGCCATGCCACGTGACGCCGACCAGGGGCAGGTTGTGCCAGAAGATCGGCTCGTCGCGGTGATGACCGCGCCGCTGGATGTGCTCGTCGACGGTGACGTGCGGGTGCTTCCTCCTGCATCGGCCATGCGGGAGTGGCATCTGCCGGCGAACGACCTGAGGACACTGGCCGAGTGGGGGCTGCCGCGGGACGTGCTGATGACACCCCGTTTCCAGGCCGAGTCCGAACCTGTGCTCGTGCCCAACGTGGCCGGGCCGGCGGAGAGCCGGCTGATCACGCCGGCGGATCGGCTGTACCGGTTGGGAAGGTGGGGCGGTCACGATCGCACACCGTGGATGGGCGCCGTCGCTGGTGACGGTCGGGTGCTGGCGATCCGGGACAGACCGGTGACCGCCCAGGACCTGCATCCGGCGCTGCGAGAGTTTCATCGCGACCTGTACCACCCGGCTGTGGACTTCATCAACTCATCGGTGGCGCGACTGGTCGAGATCAGTTGGCGCTGGCGCGCCGCGCTGCACATCCTGCGCACACTGGAACATCCCCCCGCCGCCGCGCCACTTGACGCGCACGAGGCCTTCGACAACCGAGTCAGCGCGGCTGAGCGGATCGTGCTGAAGCACATCGTGGAGATCGACAGCCACGTTCGCCTGGACGATCCCGCCTCGCTGTGGGTCCAGCTCGTCACCGATCCGGGATATTAGGGCCGTTCTCGAGATACGAGTCGCGAACAAATGAGTTGAGCACGCCGCGGGGCCATGATGCGATAGCCACGGCCTACCCACAGGAGCTGTTCTTGACCGGCGAGATCACCCCGGCGATCAACGTCGCGCTGGCGAGGCGCTTGGTGGACACGCAGTTTCCGCGGTGGTCCGGAATGCCGTTGCGGCTGCTGGCACCGGCCGGCTCGGACCACGTCATCTACCGGCTGGGCGCGGAGTTGTCCGTTCGGCTCCCGCGCCATGCCGGTGCGATCAGGCAGGCGCGCACGGAAGCCGAGTGGCTGCCCCGGCTCGCGCCGCACCTGCCGCTGGCTGTTCCCGTGCCGGTCGAGGTGGGGGAACCGGACTTCGGCTACCCGTGGCCGTGGGCGGTGTCGCGCTGGCTGACCGGCGAGGTGGCGACCGTCGACGCCCTGGCCGACTCGCACGAGGCCGCCAGCGCACTGGCCGAGTTCCTGACCGCACTCCACCGGTTCGACTCCGCGCAGCCCGCCGATCTCGCCGGCCAGTCGCTGGCCGCGCGGGACACGGCGACGCGATCGGCCATCACGAGAGTCGGTGCGGCATTCGACACCGTGGCCATGACCGAGCTGTGGGACACCGCCCTCGCCGCCCCCGACTGGGACCGTCCACCGGTCTGGTTCCACGGCGACTTCCACACCGGCAACCTGCTGACCATCAGCGGCCGCCTCAGCGCCGTCATCGATTTCGGCGGGCTCGGCATCGGTGACCCGGCCTGCGACCTGACCATCGCCTTCACCCTGATGTCCGCCGAGACCCGCGCCACCTTCCGCGCCGCGCTCGGGGTGGACGACTCCACCTGGACCCGCGGCCGTGGCTGGGCCCTGACCACCGGCCTGAGCGCCCACACCGCCTACGCCGCCGTCAACCCCCGCATCGCCGCCCAGACCACCCGCCAGATCAGCCAGGCCATCGTCGGCTAGGCGGGTCAGGGGGTGCGTTCTCGCATGGCGGACAGCTCCGCCGGCGGTGGGCCGGGGTGCACGATGCCCAGGTGGCGCGTCGCTCGGGTCATGGCGACGTACAGGTCGTGGTGACCGAGCGGTGCGGCACCGAGGATCGTGGCCGGGTCGGCGATCAGGACCGAGTCGAACTCCAGGCCCTTGGCCTGGGCGGGGGTGAGCAGTACCACCTTGTCGGTCAGGTCCGGTGGTGTGGCGAGGGACAGCGCCCTGGCCAGGGGTCCAATGTGGACATTCGGGGCGATGATCGCGAGCTGACCGTCGGTGTGTGCCGCGGCAAGGGCGGCGATGGCGGCGGGGAGGGCGGCGGACGTGGTGGCGAGACGCCACGGTGGTTCGCCGGTCGCGCGGACCGACCGGGGTGGCGAGGTTCCCGGATGATGGGCGGCGAGCAGGTCTGCGGTGGCCGCCATGATCTCCGCCGGCGTGCGGTAGTTGACGGTGAGCCGGACAAGGTGCCAGCGGTCCCCCACATGTGGCCCCAGCACACGGTCCCACGAGGAGGCGCCGGCCGGGCTCCCGGTCTGGGCGAGATCCCCGACGACGGTCATCGACCTGGTGGGGCACCGGCGCATCAGCATTCGCCAGGCCATTTCGGACAGTTCCTGTGCCTCGTCGACGACGACGTGGCCGAACGTCGCGCGGTCACCACCCTGGCCGATCAGCGTGGCGGCCTCGTCAAGCAACGGGACATCCTCGGCACTCCAGCCGTCGACGAACTCGCCGAGCAGGTCCGACACCACGCGCTCCGGGGTCAGCGGCGGCCACAGCTCGTCGAGGGTGGCCTGGACGCCGGGGTCGGCGAGCAGCGCGTCCCGCAGGCCGTCCCGGTCGGTGTCGTCCAGCAGGGTGCGCGGTCCGTCATAATCATCGGCGCCGAGCACCACACCCGCGGCGGCCAGCGCACGCCGGTCGGCCGCGCCGAGCCGGCCGTCCGGACTGCCGCCGTCGATCGCCTCCCCGGTGTCGGTGAGCACGACCGCCTCCATGTCCTGGACCAGGCGCGCCGCGAGCACCGCCACGATCTCCCGCTGGAAGACCAGTCTGGCCTGGTTGTGCGGAAGTCCGGACCGCCTGGCCTTCCGTACGGCACTGCCGCAGGTCGGCGGGTCGAGCCGGAGCACCTGCTGTTCGAACTCGACGCTCACCGCGTCGTCCGGTGTCCGGACCCGCGACCGAACCGCCGCCGCCAACCGTTCGGCCATGACCGCCCGGCCCTTGCCCTCGGCGGTTGCCGGCGGGTCCTGCCGGCTGGTCTCGATACCCGGCCACAGGTCGGCGACGGTGGCCGTGACCACGCCGCGCTCACCGAGACCCGGCAGGACCTGGCCGATGTAGTCGAGGAAGATCCGGCTGGGGCCCACGACCAGGACACCTCGGGTGCGCAGGTGCGGACGGGTGTACAGCAGGTATGCGACCCGGTGCAACGCCACCGCCGTCTTGCCCGTGCCGGGACCGCCATGCACCACCAGCACTCCGCTGGTCTCGTGCCGGATGATCCGGTCCTGTTCGGCCTGCAGGGTGGTCACGATGTCGGGCATCCGCCCGGTTCGCGCCGAGGTCACCGCCGCCAGCAACGCCGCCTCCCCGACCAGGCCGGCGTTGTCCGCACCGTCCGGGTCCAGCAACTCGTCGTTCAGCGCGACGACCGTCCGACCTCGCGTAGTGATGCGCCGTCGCCGTCGCACGCCAGCCGGCGCGGTCGCCGTCGCGGTGTAGAACGCCTGGGCCAGCGGAGCGCGCCAGTCCACCAGCAACGGCTCGGCGGCCTCGTCCAGGAACAGACTCAGCCGGCCGATGTAGACGCGCCGGCCGTCGCGCAGGTCCAGCCGCCCGAAGCACAGTCCCCGCTCCACCGCGTCCAGCCGGGCCACCTCCGCCCGCCAGACGGCCACCGTCTCCTGGTCCCCGTCGGCGCACCGTGCGGCCGCCCGCGCGCGCATGGCATCGACGCGGGCATACAGGCCCGCCACGTACTCCTGCTCGTTGTCGATCTCACGGTCGATCTCACGGTCGATCTCACGGTCGATGTCATGGTTGATGTCGCTGCCGGTCACGCCCGCGCTCCCCTGGGTCGGCGATCAGTGCCGTCGAGCGTCCACGGCGGCTTCCGGAAAGAACAGTCTTGTTCTTTCCCGCTGCCTCAGCCGACACGGACTTGACCCCGCCCCTGGGTCAGGCTGGAGCCTGACCGCATGCGGAACACCATCACTTCCCTGGCTCGCGTGGCAATCGCGACGCTGACGGTCGCACTGCTGTCCGGGTCGCCGGCCACCGCCGCGCAGGATCGCCCGGAGTTGCGGGCGGCCATGCAGGAGTTCGTCGACGCCGGTTTCGCCGGGATGCAGCTGCGGGTGCACGATGAGCGAGGCGAGTGGGTGGGCGCCGCCGGGGTGCGCGAGCTGGGCGAGACCGCGAAGCCGCCGACCAACGGGCGGTTCCGGATCGGCAGCAACACCAAGACCGTCGTCGCGACCATCGTCCTGCAACTGGTGGCCGAGGGCAGGATCGGGCTGGACGCACCGGTGGATCGCTACCTGCCGCGGTTCGGGCTGGACCAGCGGATCACGGTGCGGATGTTGTTGCAGCACACCAGCGGGGTGTTCAGCCACACCGGCGACTACTACGACGGGACGACCCTGCCCGGGCTCCCCTCGACCGGCCAGGAATGGGTGGACAACCGGTTCCGCACCTACCAGCCCGACGAGCTGGTGCGGTTCGCGTTGTCCAGGCCCGCGCTGTTCACGCCGGGAACGGACTGGAACTACTCCAACACCAACTACACCCTGGCCGCGCTGCTGATCGAACAGGTCACCGGCCGCTCGTACGCCCAGGAGACGCAACGGCGGATCCTGACGCCGCTCGGACTGTCGGGCACCGTGGTGCCGGGCGACCGGCCGGGGATCCCCGGGCCGCACGCCCACGGCTACTACCATTACCAGGACGCCGGCCAGTGGCAGACGGTCGACGTCACCCACCAGAATCCCTCCCTGCTGTTCGGCGCCGGTGACATGATCTCGACCACCCAGGACCTGCGTACGTTCTTCTCCGCGCTGCAGGGCGGCCGGCTCCTGCCAGGCCCACTGCTGGCCGAGATGCGCACCCCGCACCCGAAGGCGAACTACGGCCTCGGACTGTTCGTGGAGGACGCGGGCTGCGGCGTCACCGTCCTGCGCCACAACGGCAGCACCATCGGCTACGGAGCGCTGATGTACAGCACACCCGACGGCAGCAGGACCCTGACCGCCTCGGTGACCAGCGGGGACACCGAGATCGACCTGGAAACGGGATACCCGACGGCGTTGGCCAGGCTCCTCAAGGAGGTGTTCTGCTGACGGGGACCACGGCCGGCGGCGTCACGATCGGTCAGGCCGCGGCCTTCGTCGGGATCACGGTGAAGGCCGTGCGGCACTACCACCGGCACGGGCTGCTCGCCGAACCACGACGCGACAGCTCCGGCTACCGCCGGTACGGATCGGCCGACCTGTTGCGGCTGGTGCAGATCCGGACGCTGGCCGCCGCCGGGGTGCCGCTGGCCGAGGTCGGTCCGCTGCTCGACGCCGACACCGAGCAGTTCGCCACCGCACTCGTCGACGTCGAACAGCGCCTCACCGAACGGATCGCCGAGCTGATCACCCGGCGCGACACCCTGCGGCGGCTCGCCGACGGCGACCGGCTCCTGCTGCCCCACCGGGCGCTGGTCATCCTGGACCGGCTCACCGGTCTCGACTTCGATCCCGACTACGTCGCCGGCCAACGGGAAGCCATGGTCCTGGCCAGGGCACTGGCCCCGACGTTGTTCGACCTCTTCCTGACCCAGCTCGAACACCGGCTCGACGACCCCGAGTTCCTCGACCTGACCAAACGCGGCTGGGACGCCCGGTCCTGGCAGCCGGACGACCCGCGGATCGACGAGCTGGCGTCCGCGCTGGCCGACAACCTGCTGGCCCATCCCCAACACCTGGCGGTGCCGACCGGTTTCCAACCCCGGCCAGACGACCCCATCCGGTACGGGCTGATCAACCACCACCGCGAGGAACAGGCACCGACGACCTGGGCACGGCTCAACGCGCTCGTCGAGGCCAGACTGCGCGCCGCGGGCATACCCGTCCCCCACCAATAACTCCGCCACGATGTCCTCCGTACGGATGACGGTGGCATCCCCCTGTCAGCGGATGCTTCGGCGCCAATAACACGGAAACGTGTCATCCGCCGAGGAAAGGCCTCGGCCTGACACGTCTGGGGGATCCCTATGAGGGTAAGAGTTCGCGCGCTCGCCGGCGCCGTCCTGGCCGGCACCATGATCGCCGGCCTGACCAGCTCGCCAGCCGGGGCCGACGCCGACCGCGCACAACTCCAGCAGGCCATGCGCGACCTCGCCGACTCCGGCGCGGCCGGCGTCCAGGTCCGCGTCCACGACGAGGACGGCGACTGGACCGGCTCGGCCGGCGTCCGACGGCTCGACGGCGGCAAGGTCCCCACCAACGGGCGCTTCCGCGGCGGCAGCATCACCAAGACCTTCATCTCGACGGTCGTCCTCCAACTCGTCGACGAGGGCGAGCTGACGTTGGGCGACCCGATCGCCAGCCACCTGCCCGAGTTCGGCATCGACCCGCGGATCACCGTGCGCATGGTGCTCCAACACACCAGCGGCCTGTTCAACTACACCGGCGAGGCCAACCCGGACGGCACCCTCGACCCGGGAATCCCCCTGTTCGGCGCGGAGTTCGCCGAGAACCAGTTCCGCGACTACCGGCCGAGCGAGCTGATCGAGGTCGCGTTGGCCAACCCGGCCAGGTTCGAGCCGGGCACCAGTTGGTCCTACTCCAACACCAACTACATCCTCGCCGGCCAGCTGATCGAGCGGCTGACCGGACACCGCTACGCCACCGAGGTGAAACACCGGATCCTGCACCCGCTCGGCCTGCGGGACACGAGCTTCCCCGGCTCGCGGCCAGGCATCCCCGGGCCGCACGCGCACGGCTACTACGGCTTCCAGGACAACGGCACGACGCGGGTGGTCGACGCCTCCAGGATCAACCCGACCTGGGCCTCCTCCGCGGGCGAGCTGATCAGCACCACCCGCGACCTCGACCGGTTCATCAGCGCCCTCCTCGGCGGCGAGCTGCTGCCCCCCAACCTGCTCGCGGAGATGCGCGAGGAGGTTCCCGGCGGCGGCTACGGCCTCGGCCTGGAGATCATCGACGTCGGGCCGGAGTGCGGCGGTCGCTATGACGGCCACACCGGCGGTATGCACGGGTACACCTCGTACCTGTTCAGCACGCCCGACGGCGGCACCCGGGTCGAGATGTCGGTCACCAGCGGCGACTTTGACAGCGCGGATGCCGAAGCGGCCCAACGGTTCTACGTCGCGATCAACGACGTCCTGGCCGCCGCGATCTGCGACGTGCCGGTCGACACCGACCTGCGGCTGATCGACGCCGCCTGAGGCCAGAGCAGCCGGCGGTAGCGAATGAGTAGCCGAGTCGCCACGGTGGGAAACCATCACCCGACTCGGCTTCTCGGTGCCGCCGGCTACTGGCGCCGCCGCCGGCCGAAAACCGGACGTTCGCGACAACCCGCTGGCCCGACCGCTGAGCTAGGTTGGACCCATGGAGTTCGTGTACCCGCCGGTGATCCTGGCCTGTAAGACCCTGTTCCGGGCCCTTGACCTGCGGTTGGACGTGCAGGGCAGTGAACATGTGCCGACAGGTGGCGGCGCCGTGCTCGCCTGTACCCACGTCAGCTACCTGGACTTCATCTTCTGCGGCCTTGCCGGCCTGCCGTCCCGGCGCAAGGTCCGGTTCATGGCCAAGAACCAGGTCTTCGCCAACCGGATCTCCGGGCCGCTGATGCGTGGCATGCGCCACATCCCCGTCGACCGCTCGGCCGGGCAGGCCGCCTACCGTCAGGCGGTGGCCGCGCTGCGCGCCGGCGAGGTGGTCGGCGTGTTCCCCGAGGCCACGATCAGCCAGTCGTTCACCGTCAAGGGGCTCAAGACCGGCGCGGTGCGGATGGCGGCGGAGGCCGGCGTGCCGGTCATCCCGGTCACCGTCTGGGGCAGCCAGCGGCTCTGGACCAAGGGCAGGCCCCGCAACCTCGGCCAACGCCACCTGCCGCTGCTGATCCGGGTCGGCGAGCCGTTCCAGCCGACGCCGGCCGACGACCTGGACGTGCTCACCGCCGACCTGCGCACCAGGATGTCCGCGCTGCTCGACCAGGTCCAGCTCGACTACCCGGACAAGGCCAAACCCGGCGAGAGCCCGTTCTGGCTGCCCGCCCACCTCGGCGGCTCGGCGCCCGAGCCGGAGGCGCTCACAACGTGAAGCCCTCGGGGAATGGATCGTCCGGGTCGAGGAAGTACTGAGCGGTCCCGGTCAGCCAGGCGCGACCGGTGATCGTCGGCACCACCGCGGGCAGGCCGGCGACCGAGGTCCGCGCCACCAGCCTGCCGACGAACGACGTGCCGATGAACGACTCGTTGCGGAAGTCGGTGTCCAGCGGCAGTTCCCCGCGCGCGTGCAGCTGCGCCATCCGCGCGCTGGTCCCGGTGCCGCAGGGCGAGCGGTCGAACCAGCCGGGGTGGATGACCATGGCGTGCCGGGAGTGGCGGGCGTCCGAGCCCGGCGCGGCCAGGTAGACGTGGTGGCAGCCGGCGATCTCGGGGCTCTCCGGGTGCACCGGCCGGTCCTGCTTCTCGATCGCGTCCATGATGGACAGTCCGGCGTCCAGGATGTGCCGCTGTTGGGCCCGGTCGAACGGGATCCCGAGTTGGTCCAGGCCGAGGATGGCGTAGAAGTTCCCGCCGAAGGCCAGGTCGTAGCGCACCTCGCCGTGGCCGGGCACGTCGACGACCCGGTCGTGTCCCACCGCGAACGAGGGCACGTTGCGGATGGTGACCGCGCGGGCGACGCCGTCGGTGACCGCGACCTCGGCCACCACCAGGCCGGCCGGGGTGTCCAGGCGGATCGTGGTGACCGGCTCGGTGACCGTGACCATGCCGGTCTCCACCAGCACGGTGGCCACGCCGATCGTGCCGTGCCCACACATCGGCAGGCAGCCGGACACCTCGATGAACACCACACCCCAGTCGGCCTCGGCCATGGTCGGTGGCTGCAGGATGGCGCCGCTCATCGCGGCGTGGCCCCTCGGCTCGTTCATCAGCAGCGCGCGCAGGTGGTCGAGGTTGGCGATGAAGTACTGGCGGCGCTCGGCCATCGTCGCGCCGGGGATGGTGCCGACACCGCCGGTGATCACCCGGGTCGGCATGCCCTCGGTGTGCGAGTCGACGGCGTGCAGGACGCGCTTGGCGCGCATCTCAGGACAGTCCTTTCGCGACGGCCTGCGCGGTCGCCTGGCGCACCTTGGCCTCGTGTTCGGCCGTCAGCGGCACCCTCGGCGCGCGGCAGGGGCCGCCGTAGCGGCCGGCCATGTCCATACTCAGTTTGATCGCCTGCACGAACTCGGTTCTGGAGTCCCAGCGCAGCAACGGATGCAGCAGCCGGTACAGCGGCAGCGCGGCGGCCAGGTCGCCGGCGGACGCGGCCGTCCACAGCTCCACTGTGGACTTCGGGAAGGCGTTGGGGTAGCCGGCGATCCAGCCCTTCGCGCCGCCGATCGCCAGCTCGAGCGCGACGTCGTCCGCGCCGCACAACAGGTCGAGCCCCGGCGCCAGCTCGGCGAGCCGGTAGCCGCGGCGCACGTCGCCGCTGAACTCCTTGACCGCGACGATCAACTCCTCCTGGTACAGCTGGGCGAGCAGTTCGGGCACCAGGTCGACCTTGGTGTCGATCGGGTTGTTGTAGGCCACCACGGGCAGGCCCGCCTTGGCGATCTCCCGGTAGTGCTCGTGGACCGCGCGGTCGTCGGCGCGATAGGCGTTGGGCGGCAACGCCATCACCGCCGGACACCCGGCCTCGGCCGCCTGTTCGGCCCAGCGGCGCGCCTCCGCCGCGCCGTAGGCGGCGACGCCGGGCATGACGGTGAACCCCCGGGGCGCGGCGGCGCGCGCGGTGGTCACCACCCGCGTCCGCTCATCGGCGGTGAGGGTCTGGTACTCGCCGAGCGAGCCGTTGGGGGTGACGCCGTGGCAGCCGTTGGCCGCCAGCCAGGCGACGTGCTCGGCGAACCGGTCGAAGTCGACCTCGCCCGCGCTGGTCAGCGGCAACGCCGTGGCTACCAGGACACCGTGCCATGGCATGGTCATGGAGACTCCTCTTGGTCGGCAAGGGTTCCCAGGGTCACCGGCCGGGCGATCGGCCGGGTGGACAGGCCGAGCAGGTCCGGCGCGGTCACCGGCCGGCCGGTGGCGTCGGCCACCAGGCACGCGGTGGCATAGCCGCACACCCGGCCCTGGCATCGGCCCATTCCCGGTCGGGCGAACAGTTTGACCGTGCGCGCGTCGGTCGCGCCGAGGTCCACCACCGCGCGGCGGACCGCGTGCGCGGGGACCTCCTCGCAGCGGCAGACCAGGGTGTCGTCGGCCAGCCGGTCCAGCCAGCCCGGCCGGACGCCGAAGGTGTCGTGCATGGCGGTCGCGAATCCGCGTAACGCCGACCGGCGGCGGAGCAACCGAGGGGGCACCGGCGCCCCGGCCGCGTGCCGGCCGGCGATCTCTCCTTCCACAATGGACAGTTGGGCGCCGCCGACGCCGCAGACCTCGCCCGCCAGGTACACCCCGGGCACCGAGCCGCGCTGTCGCTCGTCGACGGTGGCGACCAGGCTGCCGTCGACGTCCACGCGGGTGTGACAGCCCAGTTGCAGCGCCAGCTCGAGCTGCGGGGTGAAGCCGTAGCCGACGGCCAGCGCGTCGCAGTCCAGCCGCCGTTCGCTGCCCGCGACGACCCGCCAGTCACGGTCCACCGAGGCGATCGTGACCGCGACAACCCGGTCATCGCCGTGCGCGGCCACCACCGCCGTGCGGGTGCGGTAGGGCACCCGGTGGCGCCAGAGCGTGCGCAGGTAGCCCGCGCCCTCGACCACCTTGGCGGGGTCCCGCAGCACCGCGACCGGGTGGCGGGCGAACCCGAGCGGCGAGTTGGCCTCGAACACCCCGGCCACCCCGGTCCCCGCCTCGGCCAGCCCGGCGGCGACCGGCAGCAGGAACGGTCCGGTGCCGGCGACCACGACCCGCTCGCCGGCCACCACCCCGCTGCCCTTGAGCAACGCCTGCGCGCCGCCCGCGGTGAGCACGCCGGGCAGTGTCCAGCCGGGAAAGGGCACCTGCCGGTCGTAGGCGCCGGTGGCCACGATCACCGTGCGGGAGCGGACCTCGCCCGCGGTGGTGTGCACGGTGAACCCGTCGCCGGTCGGCTCGACCTGCCAGATCGCGTGCCCGGCGCGGAAGTCCAGCGCCGCGGCCAGCAGCGGATGGTGGGGCCGGTCCCCCGCGCGGTGGCGCCAGAACTGTCCGCCGGCACGGCTGCCGGCGTCGAGCAGGACCACCCGCGCGCCCGCCCCGGTGGCCGCGACCGCGGCGGCCAGCCCGGCCGGACCGGCGCCGAGGACGGCGATGTCAGTGGGCGGCACGATCACCGTCCGGTGGGTCGACCTGGTCGCCGTCGTTGGCGTCGGTCACACAGGCCAGTTGGTTGGGCCGCCCGTTGACCGTTACCAGGCAGTCGAAGCAGATCCCGATTCCGCAGAACAGCCCGCGCGGCGCGCCGTGGTGGCGGGTGGTCCGCCAGGACCGGTGGCCGGCGGCGAGCAGGGCCGCGCCGATGCTCTGGCCAGGCTCGGCGGTGATCTCCTTGCCGGCGAACGTGAACGTGATCATCCGGGCACCGCGTCGGCGAACCGGTTCGGGCGGAACGGGGTGAGGTCCAGGTCCGGTGGCTGGCCGGTGAGGGTCTTGGCGATGAGGTGTCCGGTGGCGGCGGCCAGGCCGATGCCCGCGCCCTCGTGGCCGCAGGCGTGCACCAGCCACGGCGCTCTGGGGTCGACGCCGATCACCGGGAGGTGGTCGGGGCAGTACGGCCGGAACCCGAGATAGGAGCGCAGCACCGTGACCTCGGCGAGCACCGGGAACAGGTCGACGGCCATGGCGGCGAGCCTGCGCAGTACCGGCAGCGACAGCCGCCGGTCGAAGCCGACGCGTTCGCGGCTGGCTCCGATGAGGACGGTGCCGGCGCGGGTGCCCTCCACGACCACCGAGGTCTCCAGGCCGGCGTCGTCGCTCGCCACGTTGGCCACGTAGTCCGCGCTGTAGACCTTGTGCCGCACGAGCGGCGGGAGCGGTTCGGTCACCAGGACGAAACCCCTGCGGGGCAACACCGGCACCGGTGCGCCGGCGACGGTGGCGAGTTCTCCGGCCAGCGGGCCGGCGGCGTTGACCACCCAGCGCGCGGTGAACTCGCCGGCCGTGGTGAACACCGTGCCGGACCGGAGGCCGAGTACCTCGGTTCCGGTGTGGACGGTCGCGCCGTGCGCGCGGGCGTGCCGGAGCAGCTCGGCCGCCGCGAGCATCGGCTGGGCCTGCAGGTCCTGCGGGTAGTGCACGCCCGCGGTCACGTCCCGGGTGAGGTGGGGCTCCAGCTCGGACAGCTCCGCCGGGGTCACCGGGATGGCGTCGACGCCGTGTTCCCGTTGCCGGGCAGCCAGTTCCGCGAGCCCGGCGGCCGCGCTCGGCGTGCGGGCGACGACCACACCGCCCTTGGCGTCCAGTTCCAACCGGTCGGCGCCCAGCCGTTCCCCCAGCTCGGCCCACAGCCGGACAGACAGCAGCGCGAGGTCAAGCTCGGGGCCAGGTTCCTTGTCGGAAACGAGAATGTTGCCCTCACCGGAGCTGGTCGTGCCGCCGGCCACCGCGCCGCGCTCCAGCACCGCCACCCGCAACCCCGCCTCAGCGCAGTAGAACGCGCACGCGGCCCCGATCATCCCGGCACCGATCACCAGCACGTCCACACCCCGAGTCTGACACGCCCCACCCCCTCAACGCACTCAACCGCAGCGAAGGGTCCCTTCGCTGCGTCCACCGCAGTGAAGGAGCCCTTCGCTGCGAGTGGACGGGTTAGCGGGGACGGGTGAGTGTCAGGCCGCAACACGACGGTACGTCGGCGTACCACGGGGCTCAACCGCTAGCGTTGGACGGTGACACCCGCACCCGACGACGGCTTCCGGCAACGGCTGCTCGACGGACTCGCCGAGTCCATTGCCCAGCACGGCTACCGGAACACCACGGTCGCCGGCATCGTGCGCCGCGCGCGTACCTCCCGACGCACCTTCTACGAGCACTTCGCCGACAAGGAGACGTGCTTCATCGCGCTGCTCACCGAGGCCAACGCCGCGGTCATCCGGCACATCTCCGCCGCCGTCGACCCGCAGGCCCCGTGGGAGCGCCAGGTTCGACAGGCGGTGGAGGCGTGGATCGGCTACTCGGAGGCGACGCCCGCCATCACGCTGAGCTGGATCCGGGACATGCCGGCACTCGGCACGGCCCACACCCTGCAGCGGGAGATGATGGAAGCGTTCGTCACGATGGTGCAGACCCTCTGCGACACCGAGGAATGGCACGCGATCGGCGTCGGACCGGTCCCCCGCCCGCTGGCGATCATGCTGTTGGGCGGCCTGCGTGAGCTGATCGCGACCACCGTCGAGGACGGCGGCCGGGCGAGCGACGTCACCGAACTCGCGGTCCGCGCGTCGATCGCGCTGCTCGGACCGCATCAGGCCGCCGTGGAAGGCTAGGATCGGTGGTCCAGGTCGGGGACGAAACCTGGGGGTTTTCGTGGCGGCTGGCCGTAAACGACTGATTCTCGCCGTCGGCTTCACCCTGGTCGTGCTGATCACCGCGTTCGGCGTGTACCAACTCGTGCCGGACGGGACCGCCGAGCAGGCCGAGCAGGCGGCGGCCACCGAGACCGAACGACTGCTCACCGCGACCGGGGTGGCCAACCAGTTCCTCGACGCGTTCACCGCCGGCGACCCGCAGGCCGCCGGCGCGGTGACCGACGACCCGGGTGCCGCGACCACCCTGCTCGCCGACCTGTGGCTCACGCTCAGACCGGTGTCGGTCACCGCGACCCGCGCCGACCTGGTGGAACCGGCGACCGGCACCACCGCCATGGACGAGCCCTACACCCTCAGCTGGGACTTCGACGACGGCCGCGTCTGGACCTACCCGAGCACGCTGCGGGCGATCCAGGACGAACGCGGCTGGCTGGTCCACTGGCAGCCGACGCTGGTCCATCCCCGCCTGCGCGCCGGCCACGGCCTGGCCGTCGGCGACCTGACCGGGAAGCCCGCGGTGCTCGACCGCGACGGCGCCGCGCTGCTGAGCTGGTCGCCGACCGGGCCGGTGGCCGCCGAACCGGCCGCGGCACCGGTACTGCGCCCCGGCCTCGGCCGCGTCGCGGCCGAGCGGGCCGGCGCGCACGGCTGGTATGTCGCCGTCGTCGACCAGACCGGCGAGCAGGTCGATCTCCTGCACGGCGGCGGGCGCACGCCGCTCACCACCACCGTGAGCCGCCCGGTCCAGCTGGCCGCGCAGTCCGCTGTGGACAGTGAGCGGCACGCCGCGATGGTGGTGGCGATCCAGCCGTCCACCGGTGACCTGCTCGCGGTGGCGCAGAATCCGGCGACCGGGGATCGGCCGATCGCGCTCAGCGGCCTCTATCCGCCGGGCTCGACGTTCAAGGTGGCCACCGCGACGGCGATCATCGAGGCGGGCGCGGCCGATGTCGGCACCGTGGTGCCGTGTCCCGGCTCGGTGACCGTCGGCCAGCGGACCATCGACAACGCGGACTTCGCGCTCGGCGACGTGCCGCTGCGGACCGCGTTCGCGGAGTCCTGCAACACCACCTTCGCCACCCGGGCCGCCGAGTTGCCGTTGGACGCCCTGCCGGCCGCGGCCGGCCAGCTCGGCCTCGGCGCGGACTTCACCATCCCCGGCATCGTCACCGAGCTGGGCGCGGTGCGGCCGGCGGCGAACACCGCCGAGCAGGTGGAGAACAGCATCGGCCAGGGCACCGTGCAGGCCAGCTGTTTCGGTCTCGCGGTGGTCGCGGCGACCGTCGCACACGGGCGCGCGATCACGCCGAGGTTGTGGCGCGAGCTGGACACCACGGTCAACGCCGGCTACGACGTGCCGCCGCCGGGCGTGCTCGACTCCCTGCGGGCGATGATGCGGGAGGTCGTGGTCAGCGGCACCGGCGCGGCGCTCGCCCGGCACGGCGCGGTCCACGGCAAGACCGGCACCGCGGAGGTGGCGAACAGCGCGCACGGCTGGTTCGTCGGGTACCGGGGCGACCTCGCGTTCGCCACGCTGGTACTCGACGCGCCGAGCTCGTCGGCCGCGGTCGAGGTCACCGACCGGTTCCTCGGCGCGGTCGGCTGACCGTTCCCTCAGCGGCGGCGGCCGAACCCCATCGCCCAGAGCACGGCCAGCACCGAGCCGGGCGGCAGCAGCACCCACAGCCACCACGGGTGGATGACGCTCGCCGTGGTCACCATGGTGGTGATCAACAGCCACACCACGAAGTTCACCGCGCTGGCACTGAGCCAGATCGCGGTCAACACCCGCATCGCCGACGCCCCGCCGCGCAGCGTTGGCGGCGGGCGGGGTGGCGCCACCGGGGCCGGCGGCGGCTGGGCCCGGTCGGGCAACGGCAGGTCGGCGACGATCTCGATCAGGTCTCCCCTGGTCGCCGCCTCCTGCCAGAGCCGGGCGGACCGCAGGTCGAACTCAGTCAGGTCGAGGCTCCCGTCCTCGTTCGCCTTCCGGAGCCGCTCCGCGACCACGCGCCGGTCCTCGTCGGTGATCCGGATCCGGTCCGGCGGGAGCGCTTCGGTCATGCGGGAATCGTGTCACAACGACCCCACGGTTTGCCGCCAGGCGCGCAGCCAGCGGTCCTTGGTCACCTCGGCCTTGGTGTAGGGGTCCCCGGCCAGCAGCGCCTCGGCGGCGGCCTGGTCATCGGCCTGGTAGATGATCAGGCCGCCGGTCAGGTCGTCGTAGGGGCCCGCGGCCACCAGCGAGCCGTCGTCGTGCAGCGTGTTCAGGTATGCCAGGTGTTCCTCCCGGCGCGCGGCGCGCTCGTCGGTCTCGTTGTAGCCGTAGGTGAGGATGAACAGGGCCATGCGGATCTCCTAGCTCACGGTGGTTTCGGGCAGGGTGTAGACGCGGCGGGCGGTGCCGGCGAAGATCGCCGCGCGGTCGGCCGCCGGCAGGTGCGCGAGCGCGACCTGCCAGGCGCCGACGAGGTCGGGCATGGTGGTCCAGAGCTTCTCCACCGGGAAGTTGGTGCCGAACATGGCGCGGTCCGCGCCGAACCAGCCGAGCGTCTCGGTGGCGACGAAGGCGATGAACTCCGGGTCGAGGCGGCGCGTGAACGTGCCCTGCCCGGTCAACTTCACCACCACGTTCGGCGCGGCGGCCAACGCGGCCATGCCGGCCCGCCACGGGCCGAGGTCCGCGTCCGCCAGGCTGGTCAGCATGCCGGCGTGCACCAGGACGAAGGTGATGTCCGGGAACTTCGCGACCAGCTCGGCGGCGTCGGTCATCTGGTCGGGGAACACCTGGAGTTCGAACAGCCAGCCGAGGTCGGCCAGCACGGCGAGGTTCTCCAGGAACACCGGGTCGGTCATCCGGTCGGGGGCCGAGGCGTAGCGGAACTCCGGGCGCTCGTGCCAGTGCAGTTGCAGCCGGGTGCCGCGCACGACCGGCAGTTCGGCCTGCTGGCGCATGACCGCCACGGCGTCGGGGCTGAACAGGTCGGCCGAGCCGATCACCGCGGTCGGCCAGCCGGTGCGCTCGTGCAGTTCGCTCAGCCAGCGGACCTCGGCGAGCACCTGGTCCAGCGGCCAGTTCGCCTGCACGTACACCGACTGGGTGATCCCGCCCGCGCGGGCGTCCTCGATGTACTCCTCGATCAGATAATCCCGTTTGATCGGCTCGTACGGGCCGAAGATCCGCGGCACCATCGGCCCGGAGAGCCACGGCATGTCCCGCACCCGCCAGACATGGTGGTGCGCGTCGACTATCTCCATGCGTCTCCCTTCGTGACCTGATCGTGGGCGGTCGCCAGATCGGCGACGCCCGCCAACGCGTGCACGTGACCGACGACGGCGGCCATGCCCCGGGTGAGCGGCCGGTAGCCCGGATCGCAGGCCAACGGCGACCACCACACCAGCCGGTGGCCAACCAGCGACAGCCGCCGCACGGCGGTGCGCAGCTCGGTGGGATCCCCGCGTTCCAGGCCGTCGGACAGCACCAGGATCAGCGCGTCCCGCGCCAGCCCGAGATAGCGGGCGTTGCCGAGCAGTGCCAGCAGGGACGGGCCGATCCGGGTGCCACCACCGGAGTCGCGCACCACCCCGGCGAGACCGGCCAGCGCCACATCGACCTCGCGGGCACGCAGGCTCGGGGTGACGTGGGTGAGCGTGGTGCCGAACGTGAACACCTCGGCCCGCGCGCACTCCCGCACCACGACGTGCGCGAATCGCAGATAGTCCGCGCTGTGCTGGCGCATCGACCCGGAGACGTCGATCAGCACCAGCACCGGGCGCTGCCGCCGGGGCGGTCGGCGCCACCGCAACCGCACGACCTCGCCGCCGGTGCGCCATGCGTCCCGGTGCACCCGGCGCACGTCGAGCCGGTCGCCCCGCCGGGCCGGCCGGCGCCGCCGGGACCGGATCGTCGGCACCGCGCCCGGCAGGGCGTGCCGCAGCCGGGCCAGGATCTGGTGCTGGGCCTCGGTCGTCGCCGGGAACGCCGGCTTGCGGTCCACTGTGGACCAACTGGCCTCTCGGCCGAGACCGTCCTGCGCGACCCGGTCCGGCGGGTCGCCGGCGCCGGGTTCGGCACCGCTGTCCTGCTCACCCGATTCGTCCACTTCAGACTGAACAGGTGGCGGTCCGGCGCCGAACCAGTGCGCGAACACCGGATCGAAGACCTCGACGTCGGCCGTCGAACCGGTCAGCGTGGTGCGCGCGATCCAGTAGAGGTGCGCCACGTCGCGCGGTGGCACGAGGTCCAGCGCGCGCAGGAAGTCCCGCTGGCGCGACACCGGGGCGGCGAGCCCGTTGGCGCGCAGGCCGCCGAGGAACCCGTGCAGGTGTGCCAGTGCCGGCTCGGTCATGGCACGATCAGCTCGTCGAACCCCGCGTGCACGACCGCCAGGTCCTCCTCGTCCTTGACCAGCAGGCCAAGCGCCCGGCGCAGCGCGACCGGCCACGGGTCGCCGCTGTCGGCGAGCACCACCGCGCCCCTGGCCCACTCCACCGACTCGGCGATCCCCGGCCGTTTGCGCAGCCCGAGCCGGCGGGCCGAGGACACCGCGCGCACCAACGAGTCCGCGGCGTCCCGCTCGATGCCGGGCACGTGCGCGCACACGATCGCCCGCTCCCGTTCGGGGTCGGGGAACGGGATCCAGTGGTAGAGGCACCGGCGGCGCAGCGCGTCGTGCAGTTCGCGGGTGCGGTTGGAGGTCAGCACGACCACCGGCGGCACGACCGCGCGGATCGTGCCCAGCTCGGGAATGGTGAGCTGGAAGTCGGCGAGGAACTCCAGCAGGAAGGCCTCGAACTCGCTGTCCGCGCGGTCGACCTCGTCGACAAGCAACACCGCGCCGCCCGCGCGGCGCAGCGAGCGCAGCAGCGGACGTTCGAGCAGGAACTCGTCGGCGTAGACGTCGCCGACCGCGGCCCCGCCCGCCTCGGCCGCGCGCAGCGCGAGCAACTGCTTCGGATAGTCCCACTCGTACAGTGCCTGGCCGGCGTCCAGGCCCTCGTAGCACTGCAACCGGACCAGCTCCCGGTCCAGCACGCTGGCCAGCACCGAGGCGATCTCGGTCTTGCCGACCCCGGGCTGGCCCTCCAGCAACAGCGGCCGGCCGAGCGTCAACGCGAGATGGACCGCGGTGAGCAGCCCGTCGTCGGCGAAGTACCGCTGCGCGCGCAGCCCGGCCGCGAGGGCGTCCTCAACCATCGGCACGCAGGGCGTCCAGGCCACGCAGTACCCGCTCGGGGGTGAACGGCAGGTGGGTCAACCGCACCCCGCACGCGTCGAAGATCGCGTTGCCGATCGCCGGGATGGGCGAGTTCGCGGTCATCTCGCCGATTCCCTTGGCGCCGAAGGGACCGCTGGGCGCCGGCCGTTCCAACAGGACACTGTGTTGCTCGGGAACGTCGCCGGCACCCGGCATGAGATACTCGGCGAAGTCCTTCGGGCCGTGGTCGCGGATCGGGTAGTAGGGCTCGGTGGTCTCGAACAGCGCGTGCGACAGCCCCATCCACGCACCGCCCTCCACCTGCTGGGTGGCCATCGCCGGGTTCAGCGCGCGGCCGATCTCGTAGACGCTGAACATCCGCAGCACCTCGACGACGCCGGTCTCGTCGTCGACGGTGACCTCGGCGACCGTGCACGCGTGCGCCTGGCAGGAGTCGGGGTCCATCTCGCCGGTCTCCGGCACGACCTCGCTCTTGTCCTTCATGAACACCCCGCGCCCGGAGATCGTGCGGCCGTACTTGAAGTGCGCGGCCATCGCCAGGTCCGTCACGTGGATCTTGCGCTGCTCAGCGCCCTTGAGCTTGACGTAGCCGGAACCGTCGGTCTCCAGGTCGGCCGCGTCGACCTCCAGCTCCTGGGCCGCCACGTCGAGCAGTACCGCCCGCGCCTCGGTGGCCGCCATGATCACCGCGTTGCCGACCCGGTGGGTGCCCCGGCTGGCGAAGGTGCCCATGCAGTGCGGCCCGGTGTCGGTGTCCGCGGTGTCCACCAGGACGTTCTCGATCGGCAGGCCCAGCGTCTCCGCCGCGCACTGGGCCACGACGGTCTTCAGCCCCTGCCCGAGGTCCACAGAGGACAACGAGATGACGAACGTGCCCGTCGTGGTGGCGTGGATCAGCGCCTGCGACGGGTCGCCGCCGAGGTTCATCCCGGTCGGGTAGTTGACCGCGGCGTAGCCCCGGCCGGACAGCAGTGTCATCGACCCTCCCGGTCCATTGAGGACATCGCGCGGTAGGACTCCGGCAGCTCGTGGCCGACCAGCTCGGCCGCCTTCTGGATGACCTCGACCAGCGCGGTGCCCTCGGCCACTTTGCGGTGTGCCTTCATGTCCCCGTCCCGGTAGGCGTTGCGCAGCCGCAGCTGGAGCGGGTCGATGTCCAGTTCGCGGGCGATCCGGTCCATCTGGGACTCCAGCGCGAAGTCGCCGATGGTGACGCCGAAGCCGCGCATCGCGCTGGACGGGGTGCGGTTGGTGAACACGCAGTGGCAGTCGATCGCCACGTTCGGGATGTCGTACGGGCCGGGGAAGTGCGCCGCGGCCTTGGTCGTGCCGTAGGGCGTGTGCCGCGAGTAGGCGCCGGCGTCGATGTAGGCGGTGACCTGGCGGGCGATGATCCGGCCGTCGGCGCGCACCCCGTCCTTGATGTAGATGCGCTCGGCCGCGCGCGGCGAGGACACCTGCATCTCCTCGTACCGGCCGTAGACGAACTTGACCGGCCGGTTGGTGGCCATCGCCGCCACACACGCCACCGGCTCGACCACCACGTCCACCTTGCCGCCGAAGCCGCCGCCGACCGTGCCGCCGACCACGCGCAGCTTGTTGAACTCCGACTCCAGGATCAGCGCGGTGTTGTCCAGGGTGAAGAAACACGCCTGGGTGTCGGAGTGGATGCGCAGCCGCCCGTCCGGCTGGGGCACCACGACGCACCCGGTGGTCTCCACCGGCGCCTGCTCGATCGGCGAGGACTGGTACCGCCACTCGAAGACATGGTCGGCGGCGGCGAATCCCGTTGCCACGTCACCGAAGCGGACCCGGCGGCAGTGGTGTCCCTCGTAGGTGAAGTAGTTGTTGCCCTGGTACTCGTTGACCAGCGGCGCGCCGTCGGCCAGCGCCTCCTCGACGTCGAACACCGCCGGCAGGTCCGCGTACTCCACCCGCACCGCGGCCGCGCCGGCCAGCGCCGCCGCCTCGGTCTCGGCCACCACCGCGCAGATCGGCTCGCCGAGGTAGCGGACCTTGTCCACGGCCAGGATCGGCTCGTCGTCCGGGGTGACCCCGATCAGCTTCAGCGGGGTGTACAGGTTGTTCGGGATGTCCTCGTTCGTCACCACGGTCACCACGCCGGGCACCGCGAGCGCGGCGGAGGTGTCGACCGCGACCAGGCGCGCGTGGTGGCGCGCGGAGCGGTGCATCTTCAGGTGCAGCAGGCCCGACGGGCGCACGTCCTCGAAGAACTCGGTCCGGCCGGTCACGTGGCCGAGGGCGTCGGCCCGGCCGACGGTGGAGCCGATCACGGTGAACGCGCCCGCCCGCTCGCCGGCGAAGTAGGTGTCGTCGATCGGGGTCTGCTGGTAGGCCATCAGACGGTCCTGCCAGCCTGGCGGCGCCGCGCCGCGTCCAGGACGGCCGCCACGATCGGCTCGTAGCCGGTGCAGCGGCAGACGTTGCCGGAGATCGCCTCCACCACGTCGGTTCGGCTCGGCTCCGGGTTCTCGGCCAGCAGCGCCTCCGCGGCCATGATCATCCCGGGGGTGCAGAACCCGCACTGGGTGGCGAAACCCTCCAGGAACGCGCGCTGCACCTCGTCGAGCTCGCCGCCGGTGGCGACCCCCTCCAGCGTGCGCACCCCGGCGCCGTCGACGGTCTCGACCGGCACCAGGCAGGCCGGCACCGCTCGCTCGTCCAGCAGGACGGTGCACGAGCCGCAGGTGCCCTGGGCGCAGCCGCGCTTGGTCGCGGTCAGGCCGAGCGCGTCGCGCAGCGCGGCCAGCAACGACATGCCGGGCTTGGCGATCAGCTCGTGGTCGGCGTCGTTGACGGTCAGGGAGACGATCCGGGATGGCATGGGCTGGCCTCTCAGTCCTCGTCGAGCAGGGCGCGGCGGACATGCACCGGCAGCACGCGGTCGCGGTACCAGGCCGAGGCGTAGGCGTCGTCCAGCGGCTCGGCGCCTACCCGCGCGGCCGAGGCCGCGGCGGCCACCGAGGCCTGGTCGAACGGTGCCCCGAGTAGCGCCCGCTCGGCGGCGAGCGCGCGCACCGGCCGGGGTCCGACCCCGCCGAGCGCGATCCTGGCGTGCCGGACGATCCCGCCGTCCACGCCGACGAAAGCCGCCACGGTCACGATGGCCGCCGAGTTGAACCGGCGGCGCATCGCCTTGCGGTAGCGCCAGGTCCCGGTGGCCGGCAGGTCGAAGTGGACGGTCGAGACGACCTCGGCCTGGCCGATGGCCAACTCCCCCAACGGCACCGACCGGGTGCCGGCGGCGCCGACCACGTCCACCCGCGCGTCGAGCGCGAGCAGTGCGACGGCCAGGTCGCCGTAGGGCTGGGCGACGAGCAGGTTCCCGCCGACCGTGGCCAGGTTGCGCACCGGCGGCGAGGCGATCAGCCGGATGACCGGGCGCAGGAACGCGAGGGTGTCGTGCGTGCCGACCTCGGCCAGCGTGGTCGCCGCGCCGACCGAGACGGTGCGCCCGGTGACCTCGATGCCGGCCAGACCCGTGCGGCGCAGGGACACCAGGGTGTTAACTGGGATGGCCCCGGTGTTCACCCTGGGCATCACCATGGTCCCGCCGCCGACGACCCAACCACCATCGCCAAGCAGCTCGACGGCCTCCGCCGCCGACGCCGGCAGGTGCACCTTGGACAGCACGGAGCCTCCCCATCGAGGACCTCTGATCGATTATCGATAATTGGTATCCTGCCCGAGACGGTACGTTTGCCCCAGGACACCGTCAAGCACTTCGCGAACCCCAAAGTGGGAGTCCATGACCGAGACCCAGCCACTCCCCCGGCCGACGCTGAGCCGGCAGATCCGCGACGAACTCGTCCGGCGCATCGTCTCCGGCGAGCTCGAACCGGGCGAGCGCCTCATCGAGACCCGGATCGCCGAGCACTACGGCACCAGCCAGGCCCCGGTACGCGAGGCGCTGCGCGAGCTGGAGGCCATCGGCATGGTGGAGACCAGGCCGCGCCGGGGCACGTTCGTGCGCCACTTCATCCAGCAGACGCTGCGGGAGAGCTACGTCGTGCGCGCCGCGCTGGAGGAGGCCGCGACCCGGCTCGCGCTGCCGGCCGGCAGCCTGCCGGAGGCGGAGCTGCACGCGGACGTGGCCGCCATGCGCGCGGCGGCCGCACGCGGTGACCTGCAGGCCGTCGGCGCCGCCAGCGTGTCCTTCCACCGGCACGTGATCGACGCCGGGCACAACGAGCTGCTCCGGCACGCGTGGGAGTCGCTGCAGATCGAGGCCCGCACGGCGGTCACCCTGCTCGCCGTCGAGCCCGACCTCGACGAGGTGGCCGACGAGCACGAGGAGCTACTGACCGCCCTGCTCTCCGGCGACCTCGACCTGGCCTGCCAGCTCACCCGCGACCACCAGTGGCACTACGCCGACCTCCCCCACGACGCCCACGGCAAGAAACGCTGACCGCAGCGAAGGGTCCCTTCGCTGCGTCGGACGCAGTGAAGGGACCCTTCGCTGCATCAGGTGGGCGGACCGACGAGGTGTTCGGCCAGTGTCAGGTCGTGGGGGTAGGTGATCTTGAAGTTGCGTTGGTCGCCGGGGACCCAGCGCACCGGCAGGCCGGAGAACCGCTCCATGCAGGAGGCGGTGTCGGTGCCGTCGAAGCCCTCGCGCGCGGCCTGTTCGTAGGCGTCCAGCAGCGCCGCGGCCCGGAAGCCCTGCGGGGTCTGCGCGCCGATCGCGTGGGCCAGCGACGACCCGGGCACCAGCCGGCCGTCCGCGCCGATGGCGGCGATGTCCTCGACCGGCAGGCCGGGGATCGCGCCGCCGTGCGCGCGCGCCGCGCGCAGCACCGCGGTGATCAGCTCACCGCTGACCAACGGCCGCGCGGCGTCGTGCAGCAGCACGACGTCGACCTCGCCGGTCGCGATCCGGCCGGCGAGGTGGCGCAGCGCGGCCAGCTCGGAGGCCTGCCGGGTGCCGCCGCCGTCGACCAGCTCCACCTCGACCCCGGCCAGCTCGGCCGCCAGCGTCGAGGAGACCAGCTCGCGGTCGGCCGGCCGGGTGACCAGCAGCAGCACCCCGACCTCCGGCACCCGGCTGAACGCCCGCAACGACCAGGAGATCAGCCGCCGCCCGGCCAGCGGCAGGTAGGCCTTGTTCATCCCGGCGCCCATGCGGGTCCCGGAGCCGCCCGCCAGCACAACACCTGCCGCCCGGCCGGGCATCACGAGACCGGCACCAGCATTCCGTGCCGGACCAGGTCGCGCACCAGCGGCAGCGCGGCGTCGCGGTCCAGCTGGCCGTAGGCGAGCTCCAGCAACGCGAGCAGATCCGCCAACGGCAGCGCGCCCCGGCAACCGGCCAGCAGCTTGGCGGTCGGCTCATCGATCTCGTGCTGCCAGCCGGGTCCGTCGGTGCGGTGCAGCCGCCGCACGATCGGGGTCCAGCCGTCGTCGGCCGGCGCGGCCACCTCCTCGAGCACCACGGTCGGCGGCACGGTGAACCGGGTGTCGGGCAACGCGTCGCCGTGCGCGCGCAGCCAGGCGATGTTGTCCAGCCACCGGGACGCCTCCTGGCCAAGCGGGTCGTCGTAGGCGTGCCGCAGGTCCTCACACACCACCTCGCGGTGCACCTCGTCGGTGCGGCGCAGCGTGACGTAGCCGAACCCGACGCCCTCGACGTCGTTGGCGGCGAACCAGTCCAGCCACGCCCCGGCCTGCGCGCGGCCCTCGGCCGACCGCGGGTCGACGCCGGCGTCGCGCAGCCAGGTGCCGACGTAGAGCACCGGGTCGGCGATGTCGCGCTGCACGAACCAGGCGTCGACACCGGCGCGGGGCAGCCATGAGGTGACCCGGTCGGCCCAGTCCTCGCCCTTGCGGTGCAACCAGGAGGCGAGCAGCTGGCCGACCCCGCCCTCGGTGAGGAAGTCCGGCATCCGGCGCACGACCAGCGCGCTGGCCTCGTCGCCGGCCAGCCCCGAGTCGCGGTAGACGTAGTCCACCCTCGGCGGCCCGACCACGAACGGCGGATTGCACACCACCTGGTCGAACCGGCGGCCGGCCACCGGGTCGAACCACTCCCCCGCCGCCAGCTCGACGTCGACCTCGTTGAGCCGGAACGTGCCGGCGGCGATGGCCAGCGCGCGCGGGGACAGGTCGGTGGCCGTGATCCGGCGGGCGTGCGTGCTCGCGTGCAGCGCCTGGATCCCGCACCCGGTGCCCAGGTCGAGCAGGGTGTCCACCGGGCGGCGGGCGGTGGCGCGGGCGAGGCTGACCGAGGCGTGCCCGACGCCGAGCACGTGGTCGGCCGGCACCACCCCGCCGCGCTGGTCGGCGTCGAGGTCGGCGACCACCCACCAGTTGTCCTCGTGCGGGCGGATGTCCAGCCCGGCGCGGCCCTCCGGGGTGATCACCTCGTTGGCCACCGCGGCGTCCAGGTCGACCGACCCGAGCGCGGTGGCGATCGCCGGCAGCGGCTCGGTGTCGCCGAGCAGGAACAGGCGGATCAGCGTGCCGAGCGGGCCGCCGTCGCGACTGGCCCGGCGCGCGGCCTCCGGCTCGCCGCGGCCGAGGCCGGCGTGCGCCTGGGTACCGAGCAGGTCGACGACACCGTCCGCGGTGTAGCCGGCGGTCAGGAACGCCGTGCGCAGTCGGGCGCACAGGTCACTGGAGAGTTCGGGTTGCACGAACGGACATGCTCTCACGGCGTGATCGACCGTGCCGGCGGGCAGCCTGGGCACCGACCGTAACCGTGTTCAGGTGATCGCGTTTTCTCTATAGTGCGGTGAACGGCTGCGCTGGGGAGGCCCGTCGAATTGACATCACACCACTACCTGCTCGAGGTACCGGTCGCCGGCGGTAATCCGGTGCTGGTCGAGGTGCGCGATCCGAGCCCGGACGACCTGGTGCCGGCTGCCCGGCCGGGCACGCTTGTCAGTCGGGCCAACAGCACGCTGCAGGCGGCGCTGGCCGATCTCCAACCGACGATCCGCGCGCTGGCCGACTGGGCCAAGGACGCCTCGCCGGACGAGTTCGGCGTCGAGTTCGGCATCAAGCTCGGCGGGCAGGCCAACGCGATCATCGCCAGCGGTAGCGCGGAGGTGAACTTCATCGTGAAGCTCACCTGGAAGCGGTAACCCGATGGCGCGGTCGCCGAACGGCTCGATCGTCACCTTCCGGCACCGCGACCAGGTCGTCGGCGTCGGTTTCCTGGTCGGCAAGCGGCACATCCTCACCTGCGCGCACGTGGTCAACGCCGTACTCGGCCGCGACCTGCACGCCCAGGACCAACCGGCCGACGACGTGGAGATCGTCGCCGAGTTCACGCTGGTCGACCACCACCCGACGCGGCGGGCGACCGTGGTGCGGTGGGTCCCGCCCGCCGTCCACGGCGCGGCGCCGACCCGCGCCTGCGACATCGCCGGCCTCGAACTGCTCAGCACGGAGACCCTGCCGCGCGGTTCGACGGGCCGCAAGCTGGTCAAGCCACGTGCGCACGCCGATGTCGAGGTCTACGGCTATCCGGCGGACCCGCCGAGGGCCAACGGCAACTGGAGCCACGGGCAGCTGCTGCGGGAGGTGGACAACGGGTTCGTGCAGATCGACACGGCCCTCAGCGCGGCGATCCGCGCGCAGCCCGGCTACAGCGGCAGCCCGGTGATCGACACCAGATCCGGCCGCGCCGCCGGCATGCTCACCTCCGCGAGCACCCGCGACGGCCAGCGCGACAGCTACGCGGTCACCTCGACCCGGCTGCACAAGTTGTGGCCGGAGGCGGTCAGGGTGACCTGGGCGATCCCGCGACCGCGCTGGACACCACGGACGCGGTTGTTCGCCAGGCTCGGCGTTGGCGCGCTCGTGGTGGTCCTGCTGGCCTGGCTGGTTCCCCCGTGGCTGGCATCCGAACCTGGCGACTGCACCCCGCTGGAGATCTCGGTGTCCACCGAGAAGGACGAACTGCTCGAGGAGTTGGCCAGGGACTACAACAACCGCGAGCACGACGGTCCGTGCGCACAGGTCAGCGTCGCCGGGCTCACGTCGGGCACCGCGATGACCGCGATCGCGCGCGGCTGGCCGGCCGAGATCGTCGAGCGGCGACCGGTGCCGCAGGTGTGGCTGCCGTCGACGTCGATGTGGGCGGACCTGTTGCGCCAGTGCGGCCAGGCGAAGGTGCTCGGCGAGGAGCTCTCCTCGGTCACCACCAGCGTGCTGGCGGTCGCCATGCCGCGCGGGATGGCGCAGGCGGCCAGGGACGAGTACGGCGAACTGAGTTGGGCCGAGTTCCGGGAGCTGGCCGGCCCGGACGGTGGCTGGGACGCCATCGGCCACGGGGATCTCGGACCGTTCACCCTTGGCCGGGACAACCCGAACTTCTCCTCCTCCGGGCTCGCCGCGTCGGTGGCCACCTACTACGGGGCCACCGGCAAACAGGGCGGGATCACCGAGGCGGACCTGCTCGACGGGGACAACACCCAGTTCGTGCGCGACATCGAGACCTCGGTGCTCCGCTACGGCGAAGAGGCGACCACGTTCATGCAGACCCTCTACCAGGAGGACCAGGCCAAGAAGGAGCCGTCGATCAGCGCGGTACTCGTGCAGGAACAGCTCGTCCACCTGTACAACCGGGGTGTGCCGACCGGTGAGCTCTCCGAGGCCGAGCCACCGCCGAACGAGCCGTTGGTGGCCGTACAACCCGAGGACGGCACCGTCGAGTTCGATCACCCGTTCGTCGTGCTCGCGTCGGCCTCCGACGACCAGCGAGCGGCCGCGGCGGACTTCCACGAGTTCCTCGTTGCGGACGCCCAGCAGCAGCGGTTCGTCGAGCAGGGCTTCCGGGCGATCGACCAGCCCGACCGGCCGACTCCGCTGCTGGCCGACAGCGTCGGGGTGCCGAGCGACTCGGCGCAGACGTTCTTCGAGCCACCGGCGCCGGAGCTGATCAAAGCCATGCGGGACGCCTGGGCCGGCACCAGACGGCCGGCACGCGTGCTGCTCGTGCTGGACATGTCGAGGTCGATGAACGACCCCGCCGACCCGAGGAACGCGTCCGGGCAGACGAAGCTGGATCTGTTGCGCCCCGCGGCCAAGCAGGGCCTCGCGCTGCTCGGCGCCAAGGACGAGGTCGGCATCTGGACCTTCGCCGGCACGGTGGACACGCGGCTGCCGCTCTCGCCGGTCAGCGAGGTGCGCGACCAACTCGACGGCATCATCGACGACCTACCCGTGGCGCCGAACACCGCACTGCACGCGGCGGTCAGCGACACCCACGACGCGATGCTCGCCACGATCGACCAGCTGAAGATCAACGCGATCGTCGTGTTGAGTGACGGCCGGCAGATCCCGCCTGACCCGGCCGGGGAGGCGCCGCTGCTGCGCAAGATCGACCCCACGAACCTGGAGACCTCGGTCCGGGTGTTCACCGTGCCCTACGGCAGCGACGCGGACAAGGAGCTGCTCGACGACATCGCGGAGACGTCGAAGGCGGTGTCCTACGACGCGACCAACCCGGACAGCATCGAGGAGGTCATGGTCTCGGTGTTCAGCAACTTCGGCTACGAACCGCGCACCGCCGACCCGTGCGGGTGAGGCGTGCGCGGAATCGTCCTCCTCCGTTCGACAGGAAAGCCCTTGCCTAGCGTCTTCTGGCGCGGCTAGCGTCGGCTGAATGAGCCATCGGCGAGGATCGTCGGTCGTGTTGGTGATCGCCGTACTGCTCGCCTCGCTCGTCGGCGCGCCGACCGCGACGGCGACCGGCCGGGGCAACCACGCACCGGACCCGCCCACCCGGCTGACGGTCAGCGGTCGCGACGATCCGCTCGCCGTCGACGGTGTCCCGCTGTTCGGGTGGCTGCCGCGCGATCGCGACGGCAACGAGATCCAGACCGCCCACCAGCTCGTGGTGACCACGGCCGGACAACGGAATCCGGTGTGGGACAGCGGAAAGGTCGACTCCACACAGCAGTCCTGGGTGCCCTACGCCGGTCCCCGGCTGTCCCCCGGCACGACCTACCGCTGGACCGTGCGCACCTGGGACCGGCACGGCGCGGTCTCGCGCTACGCGAGCCAGGCGACCTTCGACACCGGACTTGGCGACGGCGACTGGGACGGCGCCAGCTGGATCCGCCGGGCCGCCACCGGGAACGACGCCGCCGACGAGTGGACCCTGGCCCGGCGCACACATCGGCTCGCCGACCGTCCGGTCGTGCGCGCCCGCGCCTACGTCGCCGCCATGGGCGACTGGGAAGTCCACATCGACGGACGCGCGGTCGCGCGGTCCTCCTCCTACGGCTATCCGGGCGAGGGCTACTACGACGTCGCCGCGCTCACCGGCCTGCGTCCCGGCGCGACCGTCGCGATCGGCGTCGGCTACCACTACTGGACGTGTCGCTGCCAGGGCAGGGCCAACGGTCCCGTGCCACCGGAGGGCCCGTCCGGCCTGCTGGTCAAGGTGGTCATCGAGTACGCCGACGCCAGCCGCGAGGTCCTCGTCTCCGACGGGTCGTGGCAGGTCACCAGGGACGCCGCGCGGGATGTCAGCACGCTCACCTACCGCAACTCCGACGCCGGCGACCGGGTGGAGCACTACGACGCCACCCGGGAGGTCACCTGGGATGTCACCGACGATGCGGGCTGGGTCCCGGCGGCGGTGATCGGCCAGCACCCCCGGCCCAACCCGGCAGGCTGCGCGGAAACCGCGGCCTGCGCGTTCACCCGCCTGACCGCCCAGCAGGCCCAGCTCGACCGGTGGACCGTCCAGCCGGTCTCGGTCCGCCGGCTACCGGACGGCACCCTGTTCGCCGACCTCGGCCGGGTGGTCTCGGCGGTGCCGAGGCTGCGGTTCCTGGCGGGCACGGCGGGCCACCGGGTCACGGTGACCACGAGCTATCGGCGCAACAACACCACGCTCGCCGCGCCGGTGGCCAGGGGCGCGGACACCGTCTCGCTGATGTCGGCGGCCAACGTGCACGTCGGCGACGAGGTGGTCGTCGACGCGCCGGCCAACGGTTACGGCCCCGGTGCGCCGGAGACTCGGACCGTGGTCTCGGTCAGTCCACAGGGGACGGTCACAGTGGACGCACCACTGACGAGGGCCCATGCCGCCGGGGCGTGGGTGGAGAACTCCCGAGCGGGCACGTCCGGTCTGGACACCCAAGGCAGCGACCTGCGCTTCCACTACACCCAGAAAGCGGGCGCGCAGGTCGCGGAACCGTTCACCTACTGGGGTTTCCGTTACCTGGAGATCAGCGACCCCGGCGAGGAGCTGGCGACCAGTCAGATCGCGGCGGTGGTGCAGGCGACCGACGTCCGGCCGGGCGAGGCCGCCACCTTCGACAGCAACGATCCCACCCTCGACGCCGTCTTCGACCTGATGCGCCACTCCGCGCTGCAGTCGGCCCAGAACGTCTTCCTGGACACGCCGACCAGGGAGAAGGGCCAGTTCCTCGGCGATGCCATCGACATCTCGTTCGCCACCATGGACGCGCTCGGCGAACGCGCGCTCACCCGGCAGGCCATCGTCGAGTTCGCCAACTCCCAGGGCCGCTTCTGGTCCAACGGCGCGCTGAACGCGGTCTACCCCAACGGTGACGGCGGCCGCGACATCCCGGACTACACCGAGATGTTCCCGGAGTGGGTGATGCGCTACCACCAGCTGACCGGGGACACCAGCCTGGTGGCGCGGACGCTGCCGGTCATGCGGCGGATCGCCGGCTACCTCACGGCCGCCGTGGACCAGACCGGTCTGGTGCACCAGCTTCCCGGCGGCAGTGGGCCGTACGCGAACGGGATCATCGACTGGCCGGCGGCCATGCGCTACGACACCGTGGTGGCCGACAACGGTTCCCGGACCGTGGTCAACGCGCTCGCCGTCGGCGCGCTGCGCGCGGTGGCCGACGCGTCCGCGCTCGTCGGCGAGGACGCGTCTGCTGGCGAGTACCGGCGGCAGGCCGACGCGATCGCCGCCGCGATGAACCGGGAGCTGTTCGACCGGTCGACCGGCCGCTACCGCGACGGGCTCGCACTGTCCACAGGGGAGCCGATCGACAACTACGGCCAACACGCGCAGAGCTTTCCGCTCGCCTACGACATCGCGCCGCCGTCGGCGTATCCGGCACTGGGCGACTACCTCGGCGGGCTCGGTATGCGGCAGGGGCCGATGACCCTTCGCCAGCTCCTGGCCGCGCTGGCGAGAACCGGCCGCCAGGACACCATCGTCGACCTGCTGACCAACCCCGCCGACGACGGGCCGGCACAGGTGCTCGCCGAGGGCGGCACGTTCCTGTGGGAACAGTGGACGCCCGGGTGTGTGGTGGCCGGCTGTACCGGCGCCGAGGTCGACCAGCAGAGCAGCGAGAGTTTCTCCCATGGCTGGGGCGCCGCGGGCATCAGTGAGATCCTGCGGTCGCTGCTCGGCCTGGAGGTCACCGGGCCGGGCGCGGCCACGGTGTCGATCTCCGTGCCGGACAGGGGACTGCGGGCCGTGCACGGTACCGAGTGGACAGAGCGCGGCCGGGTCGGCATCAGCTGGCGGCACACCGGTGACGGCCTGCGGCTGACGGTCGACGTGCCGGTGAACGTCACCGCGACCGTCGTCCTGCCACCGTCCCGGTCCGGGTACCAGACACGAGGTGCCGGCGCGCCACGGCGGTCCGGCGAGGACTCCTTCACCGTCGGGTCGGGTCGCACACACTTCGAGGAGCGCTGATGTCCGGCGGACCGAGCCGGCGCGACGCGCTGCGCATCGGGGCC